>CANHUW010000132.1 GCA_947463975.1 Bacteroidota bacterium | reverse complement strand
TTGCTTAAAGCTTACTTCCAATACCTTACATTGACTTTCAGCATCGTCAATAGGCAGGTCGCGCAACCAATCATGTACATTTAATCTATTACATCCTCCCGTGCTACAGCCGCCATTACTTTGGCAACCTCCTGGTTTCCCAGTTCCGCATGATCCACATCCCATATATAATAAGTTCAGACTGTTAAAAATGATAAATACCTAAAGCTAGCACACCCTTTTCTCTACTCTTCTAGTCTAGCCTTCTGTCAAAATTAAGGTTTTGTTCTGAATGATATGGTAGAACTTGATACCCAATGCCATAAATAGCATTTTTGGGTTGGCATTGCGCTCAATATAATAGACTGCCTTATCTAGTTCTTTGATCATGGCTTCTAATTGACCCACCCCTGCAATTTTATTAATTCTTAAGGCAAAATCTTTCAAATCTGGGTCTAAATGCAGGTCTTTTCCTAGCACTTTTAGTCGGATACTTTGCTCTAAAAGGTGATTGAAATACTTCAAAAATTGCTTTTGAGGTTCTCTTCCCATTTTACTGGTTTCTTCCACCCATTTTGCTTGAGCCACTGGACCGTTCTTTAAAATAGCATTGAGCCATTCACGGATCTGAGCCAAAAAGTCGGCATCACTATGTTGTAATAAATGTAAAGCTTCTCTATAATTACCGTCAGCCATCAATGCCACTTGAGCTGCTTTTTCTGGAGCAATCTTTGCTCTTTCAATCAAAGCTTTTTCGATGGATGACGAAGACAATCTCGGCACCCTAATCAGTTGGCATCTGCTTAAAATGGTCGGTAAAATATTTTCTTCTGATGCAGCTACTAAAATAAAAATGGTATTAGCGGGGGGCTCTTCAATAAGCTTCAATAATTTATTTCCTTCTTTGCCTAAATACTCCGGCATCCACATAACTAGTACTTTGTAATTACTTTCAAAACTTTTGAAAGATAATTTTTTGATGATCTCACTACATTCATCAGCACTGATATTGCCTTGTTTATTTTCTGCTTTAATAAATTGTAACCAATCAAACACGTTTCCATAGGGATAGCCATTGATAAATTCTCGCCACTCTTCAATATGATTAGCACTTAGATTTTTTTGACCAGGCTTTTCTGTAATAGATGGAAAAGAAAAATGTAAATCCGGATGCATGAGTGCTGCAGCTCTTTGATAAGAAGCTAGCTGTTCAATTTCGTCTGGTCCAGGAATTTTTACATCAGATGAATTGGTTACTGGAGCAGCAAATAGGTCTGCAACTGCTTCTGTTTCTCTTGGGATACTCACAATGTATTGTGCAAATGCAATGGCTAGGGGAAGAGCGCCTGATCCTTCAGGACCCATCATGAGCATAGCATGACTCAGCCTTTGATGCTGAACCATATCCACCAATTGTTCTTGTAGTTTTTCTTGACCTATTACTTCACGCAATAACATGCAACGAAGATAAGAAAAAACCGCGGTGCGGTTTTTGATGTGTAGAAAAGTATTTGCATCTTTTGATGTAAGGCGCCTTATTTTAAGTTACTCAAAATGGCTTCACTATCTGGTTTAACATTACTCGGGAAATAAGCAATCATTTTACCATTTTCATCTAATAAAAACTTATTAAAATTCCAGCTTATGCTTGCGTCTAAAACGCCGTTTTTAGATTTTTGCGTTAACCATTGATAGATGGCTGCAGTATTAGCTCCTTTAACATCTACTTTGTCGGCTAATGGGAATGTTACGCCATAATTCTTCTTGCAGAATTCAACAATTTCTTCATTAGATCCTGGCTCTTGTCCACCAAATTGATTACAAGGGAAACCAATGATCACTAATTTATCTTTGTATTGTTCGTATACTTTTTCTAATGATTCGTATTGAGGTGTATAGCCACATTTACTTGCAGTGTTGACTACTAATATTTTCTTTCCTTTGAAGCTAGACATTTTAATATCCTTACCATCGATACTTTTTACGGTAAAGCTGTGAATACTTTGTGCACTTATTGTAGTGGTAGCTGCAAATAACATAATGCTTAATAATAGTTTCATAAAAATGCGTTTAATTGTACACTCAAATTAACATCAAAAAAGCAGAAAAGTTGACTAAATGGTATAAGTGGCAGTAAAAACACTGATATTTTTCCATTCGGCGTTAGACAAGGCGGTACAAGCTGCCTCAATGGTTGCTCCAGTAGTCAATACATCATCTACTAAAAGTATATGCTTGTTCTTTATTTTATAAGCTTGTTCCACAAGGAAGCTTTGGCCAATGGCATCCATTCTTCTAATGCGATCTTTATGTGTTTGACTAGCTAATTCGGAAGGCTTGATTAAAAGATCTTCCAAAATGGGTAATTGGGTAATAGATTGTATGCCTTCACAAATTAATTGTGCTTGATTGTATTTTCTTTGATGCTTTTTGGAGGGGCTAATGGGGATAGGAATTAAGGTATCTATTGGATCTGATGTCATTTGATTCATCATATAATATCCCATTAATCTCCCTAACATCCAACCTGCTTTTTTATTTTGTTGGTATTTTAATTCAGTGATGAGTAATTGAACAATACTATCTTTTGTAAAAAACAATAAAGCGTTTGCGTAATAGAATGAAACCCTTCCCCAAAATATTTTATGTATGGGATTATTCCATTTATTTTCAAAATCTGTATAAGGAAGCGCATTGATACAATGCTTACATAAAACATCTTGCTTTTCTAATTGGTCTGTCCCACATTGCAGACAAATATGAGGGTACCATAGATGCACAAAGGCATCCAGATATTGCTTTAAAAAATGCATTGCATTTTATTTAGAAAAATAATTGATACGCTTGATCTACTCTTTCGATAGCAATAATTTCAATGGCATGTTTTTTCATATCAATGCCTTTTAAATTAAAAGAAGAAATAAATATTTTTTCAAATCCTAATTTTTCTGCTTCTGCAATTCTTTGTTGAATTCTATTCACTGCCCTAATCTCTCCATTTAATCCTACTTCTCCAGCAAAGCAAATGCCTTGGGGCAATGGAACATCTTCATAAGAAGAAAGTAATGCAAGTATTACAGCAAGATCTAAAGAAGGGTCTTCTATTTTTAAACCGCCTGCTATATTGACAAAAACATCTTTCATGCCAAATGCAAAACCACCGCGTTTTTCCAATACGGCTAATAATAATTGCAATCTTCTTAAATCAAATCCAGTCACCGTTCTTTGAGGAGTTCCATAAACACTTTGTGTAACGAGTGCTTGCACTTCGATGAGTAATGGACGCATGCCTTCCATGCTTGCAGCAATAGCACTTCCACTAAGGGAATCATTTCTTTGCGCAATTAAAAAAGCAGAAGGGTTGGTCACCACTTTCATCCCTTCGCCAGTCATTTCATATATCCCTAATTCACTGGTTCCTCCGAATCTGTTTTTTAATGTACGCAACATTCTATAAGCATAATGTCTATCGCCTTCAAATTGTAAAACAGTATCCACCATGTGTTCTAAAATTTTTGGACCCGCAATAGAACCCTCTTTAGTAATATGTCCAATTAAGAAAACAGGGGTACCTGTTTCTTTCGCGAATCTTTGAAATTCTGCAGCACATTGTTTGATTTGAGAGACGGATCCTGCACCTGCTTCAATTAAATTAGATTCAATCGTTTGAATAGAATCTACAATTAACACAGTGGGTTTTAATTTTTTAATGGCTTTGAAAATCGCGTTCGTTCTAGTTTCAGCAAGTAAATAAAAATGTTCGTTTTTTAATTGCAATCTATCAGCACGCATTTTTATTTGTTGAATACTTTCTTCACCGCTGATATATAAAACAGTTTGATTTTTCATCATTAAACCTTGTTGTAAAAACAAGGTACTCTTACCAATACCTGGTTCACCTGCAACTAAAACAATGGATCCTAAAACAATACCACCACCTAAAACCCTGTTCAATTCTACATCAGAGCTATCTATTCTTTTTTCTGAAGTACTGTTTACATCATTAATAGCAATTAACTCAGATCCTTTTTGCTGTTGATTATAATCTTCCCAGCCAAGTTCTTTTTCTTTTCCTGCGTCTATTAATTCCTCTGTAAAACTGTTCCATTCATTACAAGCAGGGCATTTGCCTACCCATTTGGTGGATTCATAACCACAATTATTACAAAAGAAGGCGGATTTGGCTTTGCTCATGCCGTAAAGATAATGACTAAGAGAGGTTTTGGATTTAAGTATTTACCGAAAAAAGGGTAAATTTTTTTTATACTTGCTATCGTTAGTTATTATTGTTTTTTATCATATTAAATTACTGTTAATCAAAGTTTTAGAGTTATTAAATAAAACATATTAGTAATTAATATAATATAAATTACGAAAATTGGAATTAAATGTTACGGTTTAGTTAAATTTTTCTAAATTTTTTCCTACATTTATCATGTGTGTTCTCAAAAAAGGACATTTTTTTAACTATAATTTAAACAACAACATGAGAAAAAAACTATTATGGTGTTTGTTTGTTGCGTTTTTCTCTTTCCAAGCGGCAATCGCTCAAAACACAACTGTAACTGGTAAAGTAACTGACGA
>CANHUW010000131.1 GCA_947463975.1 Bacteroidota bacterium | reverse complement strand
TTCTGCTTAATCGCTTGCAATTTCATCAAAGCTTCTACTGGTGTGAGGTTATTGATATCAATGCTATCTAATTCTTTACGAATAGATTCAAATGTTTCTGTGTGTGCATCAAAAATAGACAACTGAAACTTAGATTCTGTGGTGGCTGCAGTAGGGGTAGCTAATTTTTGTGAGCCCTGATTTTTTAATTCCATCTCTTGTAAAATAGCATTCGCTCTTGTTACCAAATTATTGGGCATGCCCGCCATTTTTGCTACATGAATACCAAAGCTATGTGTGCTACCACCCTTGGTTAATTTTCTTAAGAAGATTATTTTATTACCCACTTCTTTATGACTAACATGATAGTTGTGTACATGATTTAACTGTGCTTCTAAATCGTTTAGTTCATGATAATGCGTTGCAAATAAGGTCTTTGGTTTTTGAGCAGATTGGTTCAAGAATTCTACAATGCTCCATGCAATACTTATACCATCGTAAGTAGAAGTACCTCTTCCAATTTCATCTAAGAGTATTAAACTTCGTTCACTTATATTATTTAAAATACTTGCAGTTTCTATCATCTCTACCATGAAAGTAGATTCACCTGCACTTAAATTATCATTGGCACCAACCCTGGTAAATATCTTATCGGTTAATGGGATAGAAGCAGCAGTAGCTGGTACATAAGATCCCATATGAGCCATTAAGGTGATTAATGCAGTCTGTCTTAGTACCGCACTTTTACCACTCATATTGGGTCCCGTCAAAATAATGATTTGCTGTTGATTGGGATCTAATAGTAAATCGTTGGCAATATAGGGTTGATCAATAGGTAGGCTTTGTTCAATCACTGGATGTCTGCCGTTTTGAATATCCAATATTAAATCTTCTTTCAACGCAGGCTTACAATACTTGAATTCAATGGCATTATGTGCAAAGCATATTAAACAATCTATAATGGCCAATAATTGACCGTTTTGTTGAATGGCATTGAGTGAAAGTAAAACCTCATCTAATAATTGTTGATATAGTTGTTGTTCTAAAACTAAAATTTTGTCTTCTGCTCCTAATATTTTCTCTTCGTATACTTTTAATTCTGGAGTGATGTATCTTTCTGCAGTAGTTAATGTTTGTTTTCGAATCCAATCAGCAGGCACTTTATCTTTATGTGCATGTGTCACTTCCAAATAATAACCATATACATTGTTGTAGCCAATCTTCAAAGAGCTGATACCTGTTTGAAGCGCTTCCTTATTTTGCAATTGTGCTAAGTATTCTTTTCCTCCGCTAGAAATATTTCTTAATTCATCTAATTCAGTATGTATTCCATCTCTAATAAATCCACCTTTCACTGTGGTTGCAGGAGGTTGATCCAAAAGGGTAGCAGTAATTTTTTCTTTGGCTACTTCGCAATGAGTTAATTGTTTACTCAATTGATGCAAGTATTCATTCTTGCATTCAGCAAATATTGATTTCACAGCTGCTACTGCTTCTAAAGATTTTCCTAATTGTTGTAATTCTCTGGGTTGAATTTTTCTACTAGCCAATTTACTTGCTAATCTTTCTAGGTCTCCACAAGATTCAATTAAGTCGCTACTATTCGTTCTTTCAGCTGCAGATTGAATGAAATATTCCACCGCATTCAATCTTGCATTGATTTGCGCAATGGATTGTAATGGGAAGATGAGCCATCTCTTTAATAATCTTGCACCCATTGGACTTTTGGTGTGGTCCAGTATTTCTAATAAGCCTTTTTTATCTGTGCCATTGCCTATCAATTCTAAATTGCGAATAGTAAATTTATCCATCCATAAAATATCTTCTCTTTGTATAGGACTAATTGAATGGATATGCTGTAAATGGGGATGCTCCGTTTCTTTTAAATAATGCAAAATGGCGCCAGCAGCAATGATCGCTTTATTTTGTCCTTCCATACCAAAACCTTTTAAGGTTTGGGTTTGAAATTGTTTTAACAATAGGTCATTTGCATAAGGAGCATCAAAAATCCAACTATCTAAACCATAAGAATAAAATCCTTGACCAAAATGTTCTTTAAACATAGCTTGGTCTTTTTTAGAAAATAAAATTTCTGCTGGTTGTAAACTTTGAAGTAGTTTGTCTAAATATTCAAAATTGCCTTCGGCGGTTAAAAATTCTCCAGTAGTAATATCTAAGAAAGCTAATGCGCCAAATTCATTTTCAAAATAAATAGCGGCTAAAAAATTATTCTCTTTATGGGCTAATAATTTATCATTGGTAGCGATACCCGGAGTTAACATATCAGTCACACCTCTTTTCACAATACCTTTAACTGATTTGGGATCTTCTAATTGATCACAAATGGCTACTCTATGTCCAGCTTTTACCAGTTTATGTAAATAAGTATCCAAAGAATGATGGGGAAAACCTGCCAACTCACTACTAGAAGCTGCACCATTGTTTCGCTTGGTTAAGGTAATGCCCAATACTTTAGAGGCTATCACTGCATCTTCTCCAAAAGTCTCATAAAAATCACCTACTCTAAATAATAAGATGGCATCGGGATATTTTTGCTTAATAGCCCTATGTTGCTGCATTAGAGGGGTCTCTGAACTGGATTTTGCCATGTGTGACAAACCTACATAATTTTTCATAAAAAGCGTACTTTTGCATATGCGTAAATTGAGCATGGATGAATTGGGTAGAATGTCTGTTGCCGACTTTAAAATAGCGCCCAAAAAGCCTATTGTTGTGGTGATGGATCAAATAAGAAGCATGCACAATGTAGGCAGTGTTTTTAGAACAGCAGATGCCTTTTTAATCAATGGCATTTGTTTATGTGGGTTCACTCCTCAGCCACCCCATAGAGATATTCATAAAACCGCCTTGGGTGCCACAGATTCGGTGGATTGGTTGTATTACGAAGAAACGGCCGATGCTGTTAAAGCCCTAAAAGAACAAGGATATAAGGTGTACGCTATTGAACAAACAGAAGGCAGTATCCCACTGAATCAATTTGACAAAAAGGATGAACCCATTGCTTTTGTTTTTGGCAATGAAGTGGATGGGGTAGACGCATCTGTGATTGCACTTTGTGATGGTGTGATTGAAATTCCGCAATGGGGCATGAAACATTCTTTAAACATTTCTGTAGCTGCAGCTGTTGTATTATGGGAATTTGTGAGAGTATAAAAAAATAAAATGAATCCAATAAAAAATTATTTGAGTTTAGTGAAATTTTCGCATACTATTTTTGCAATGCCATTTGCATTAATAGGTTTTGTGTTGGGTTTAAGATACAATTGGATCCATCATCAGTCTATTGATAATATGTGGTGGAAGTTTTTCTTGGTCATTATTTGTATGGTCACAGCAAGATCTACTGCTATGGCTTTTAATAGATACTTGGATAGACATTTTGATAAATTAAATCCAAGAACGGCTATTAGAGAAATTCCAGCAGGTATTATTAAAGCAGAAAAAGCATTGGTATTTATTGGAATCAATATTGCTTTATTTATTACGGCTACTTACTTTATTAATGCCATTTGTTTTTATTTATCACCTGTTGCCTTATTGGTGATTTTATTTTATAGTTATACGAAGCGATTTACCTATTTATGTCATTTGGTGCTGGGTATTGGATTATCGCTTGCTCCTATCGGGGCTTATTTAGCGGTCACGGGCAGTTTTGCTCTTTTACCTTTATTATTTTCTTTTGCAGTGGTATTCTGGGTAAGTGGTTTTGATATTATTTATGCGCTACAAGACATTGATTTTGATCAATCTCAATCTTTATATTCAATACCAAGTTATTGGGGTTTAGAAAAAGCTTTACATATTGCAAGGGTATTGCATGTATTTTCAGCCATTTTTGTACTGGTTGCTTTTTATTTGGGCGGTTTTCATATCTTATACCTATTGGGATTATTTGTATTTATTGGAATGTTATTGTACCAGCATAGTATTGTAAAAGCCAATGACCTAAGCAAAGTGAATATTGCTTTTATGACAGCGAACGGAATTGCGAGTGTGGTATTTGGAGTGATCGTTATTGCATCTATTTTTATTCAAATTTATTTTTAAACAAGTGGCTAGAATACTTTGTATAGATTACGGCGGCAAAAGATCTGGTATAGCAGTAACGGATCCATTACAAATTATTGCTACAGGATTAACCACCGTGGATACCAAAGATTTATTTACCTATTTAGAAGCTTATTTTAAAGCAGAGCCTGTGGAGCTCATTTTAATTGGGGAGCCGATGAATTTAGATGATACGCCCACTCATGCTACACCTTTGGTGCTAAAAGCTATTGAACAGCTAAAAAAGAAGTTCCCTAGTATTCCTATTCAAACGGTTGACGAGCGATATAGTTCTAAAAATGCGGTTAAGGCAATGGTAGAAATGGGTATGAAGAAGAAAGATCGAAGAAATAAGAAAACCATTGACCAAATAGCCGCTACCATTCTATTGCAGGAATATCTCCACAACAAGGCTTAAACTGCCTATTTATTTCTACCTTTGTGGTCAAATAAGTTGATTGTATGATTTTACCTATTGTTGCCTATGGAGCAACGGTATTAAGAAAGGTTTGTAAGCCCATTGAAGCCAATTACGAGGGCTTGG
>CANHUW010000130.1 GCA_947463975.1 Bacteroidota bacterium | reverse complement strand
GGTTGTCCAAATAGGGCATTCTCAGATGCTATAATTAAATGGCAACTCATTGCTAATTCACATCCACCTCCTAATGCAAAACCATTCACACAAGCAATTACAGGTTTAGGAGCATTTTCAATTTTAGCAAAAATGGATTGACCTTTTTTAGCTAAAGCAGTAGCTTGTTCTTTTGTCAAGCTTTCAAACTCTTTGATATCTGCACCTGCTACAAAACTTTTTAGTCCTGCACCAGTAATGATGACTGATTTTATTTCTGGAAACTTATAGACTCTTTCAAAAACATCGTCCAAGTCTTGCATGACTTGGCTATTTAAGGCGTTTAATTTTTCTGGACGATTAATGGTAATGATCAATGTGTGATCTTCCATTTTTGTAAATAAAGTTTGGAAAGACATACCAATTAATTTTATCGTTAAAAATTATTTTCTATTCGCAGCAACCCATTCTTTGATATAAGAAGCAATATCAGCTGTATTGGTGCCTGGTGCAAATAAAGTTCCAATGCCCAATGCTTTTAATTTTACTGAGTCTTCTTCTGGTATAATACCGCCACCTGTTAGTAGGGTATTGGTTAAACCTTTTTCTTGCATAAGTTGATACACTTTTGGAAATACCGTCATATGTGCACCAGAAAGAATACTTATACCAATTGCGTCTACATCTTCTTGTAAAGCTGCTTGCACCACCATTTCGGGACTTTGTCTTAATCCAGTATAAATTACTTCCATTCCTGCATCTCTTAATGCAGTGGCAATGATTTTAGCGCCTCTGTCATGACCGTCTAATCCTACTTTTGCTACTAATACTCTTATTGGTTTCATCTATCCTAAATTACATTAATTTGATGAAAGTAAACCAAGGGTATGATTGATTCTTGTCATTGCGTCTTGCAATTCAATATTTTCAACAATATCAAACACACCTGGTCCAAATTTACCACCCACTAACATAATCCTGAAAGGTAACATTAAGTCGCCTGGCTTTAAACTATGAGCAGTCGCTAATTCTTTAAAATCTGTTTCTAATGTTTCGGCCGGCATGGTTTTTAAACCTTCCACTATTTTATTAGCGTAAATTTTTACTAGTTCAATAAAAAAGTCTTGCTTTTTCTCTTCCCATTTTGGTTGGATAGAAGCAATATCAATTACTGAAGGTGCCTGAAAGAAAAACGAAGATTGAGTAATAAAATCAGGTAATAAAACACAACGCTCTTTCACCAGGCCTATTACTTTTACTAAGTAAGAGGCTTCATGCACTTCAATGCCTGCTTTGTCAAAATAAGGTTGTACTAATTCTGCCAATTTATTGTTGTCTGTTTTCTTCATCCACTCTGCATTAAACCATTTGGCTTTTTCATAATCGAATTTAGCACCACCTTTATGTACTCTTTCTAAAGAGAAGTTGGCAATCAGTTCTTCAATACTAAATATTTCTTTATCGGTTCCATCGTTCCAACCTAACATCGCTAATAAATTCACAAATGCTTCCGGTAAAAATCCTTTTTCTTTAAATCCAATAGTGGTTTCTTTAGTGTTAGGATCGGTCCAGTCCATTGCAAATACAGGGAATCCTAATCTTTCACCATCACGCTTACTCAATTTACCATGTCCGTCTGGTTTTAAGATTAAGGGTAAGTGCGCCCATTTTGGCATTTTATCCAAGCCAAATAAATATTGCCATAATAATATATGTACCGGTGCACTGGGTAACCATTCTTCACCTCTAAATGCATGCGTGATTTTCATTAAATGGTCGTCCACTACCACCGCTAAATGATAAGTGGGCATCCCATCTGCTTTTAATAAAACCTTATCGTCCACGGTGCTTGCATCAAAACTTACTTCTCCTCTAATCATGTCTTCAAATGTCACTTCTGCCTGATCAGGTATTTTTATTCTAACAACATAGGGTGTGTTAGTTTGTAATAATTTTTCTACTTCTTCTGTTGGCAATGCAATAGAATTTTTCATTTCCATTCTATATGCCTTGCTGTATTGGAAGTTGGCAATTTCTGCTCTTTTAGCTTCTAAGTCTGCAGCCGTATCAAATGCGTAATAAGCTTGACCGTTTTTAATTAATTGGTCAGCGTATTCTTTATAAATCGCTTTTCGTTCACTTTGTCTATAGGGAGCAAATGGGCCTCCATGTAAAGGACTCTCGTTTGGAATTAAACCACACCAAGCTAGCGTATCTTGAATATATTGTTCTGCACCAGCCACAAATCTGGTTTGGTCCGTGTCTTCAATTCTTAACACAAATTCACCACCATGGTGTTTGGCAAATAAATAATTAAATAAAACTGTTCTAACCCCACCTAAGTGTAAACCGCCTGTAGGAGAGGGGGCAAAACGTACTCTAACCTTTGATTCCATTCGTTCTTCAATTTTTACAAAGATAATATTCAAATGGGCAAAAGAACTATTTATCTTTGGGTATGTATTTGATCAAAACTCCTTTTTTGTTGCGTGCATTCTATCCATCCTGTGTATGGAAAATGCCTACTCATAAAAAAGTGATTTATCTGAGTTTTGATGATGGCCCACATCCCATTGCTACACCATTTGTTATAGAACAATTGGAAAAATACAATGCCAAAGCAAGCTTTTTTTGTATCGGTAAAAATGTTGTAGAGTATCCAGCCATCTATCAGCAATTAATACAGAAAGGACATACTGTGGGTAATCATACCATGCATCATTTAAATGGCTGGGAAACTTCAGATGAATTGTATTTGCAGAATATTCAAGAAGCTGGTAAGTTGATTTCATCTGATTTTTTTAGACCACCTTATGGAAGAATCAAAAGAAGTCAAATAAAAAAAATTCATGCGAATAAACATCTACCACAACAAATTATTATGTGGGATGTATTGAGTGGAGATTTTGATAGGAAGATTACTGGGCAAGATTGTTTGAATAATGTTGTAAAAAATACTCAAGCTGGATCGATCGTAGTTTTTCACGATAGTGCTAAAGCATGGGATAGATTGCAGTTTGTCCTTCCAGCTACTTTAGCATATTTTTCAAAGCAAGGATATCAGTTTAAGGCCTTATAAAAAAAGGCCAAGGTAGAAACCTCGGCCGTATAATCCGTACCCTATAAAAAACAAAATTCTTATTCGTATTAAATACGAAAATCCTTTTATTCTAGGCTAAAACGTTGAAATACATCATTTTAGTATGTGAGCTGAGAAAAATATCCTTTTTTTGTAAATAATTAAGTTCTATGCGATTCATTGATACCCATTCACATATATATGATACCGGCTTTCAGGAAGACATGGATGCTGTAATGGTTGCAGCAAAATCGGTTGGCATTGAGAAAATCTATATGCCTGGGATAGATAGTACCTGTATATATGACATGATGGAAATGGAAACTAAGTATCCTGGTTTTTGTATTCCTATGATGGGATTACATCCCTGTTATGTTAAAGAAAATTACCAGGAAGAACTGGCTATTGTAGAAGGCTGGTTGGCTAAAAGAAAATTTGCAGCCATTGGGGAAATTGGCTTGGATTATTATTGGGATAAAACATTTGCTAAAGAACAACAATTGGTTTTTGAAAAACAAATGCAATGGGGTTTGGATTATGGGTTGCCTATCAATATTCATACAAGAAATGCGATGGGAGAGACCATTGAAATGGTAAAGCCTTTTGCCAAAAAAGGATTGAAAGGAATATTTCATTGTTTTAGTGGAAGCAAGGAATCTGCAGAGCAAATAATTGACATGGGATTTTTATTAGGATTAGGTGGGGTATTAACTTACAAGAATGCTGGTATTGCAGAAGCGGTTACAGATATTCCAATGGAGTTCTTGGTATTGGAAACAGATGCACCTTATTTATCTCCAGTGCCTTATAGAGGTAAAAGAAATGAACCTAGTTTTATGATTGAAGTAGCGAAGAAATTAGCGGAGATAAAAAATTTGCCACTGCATGAAGTGGGGGAGATGACGAGTAGGAATGCAATGCGAATTTTTAAGATGTAGGATGGATAGCTTCGTTGTACTTCGCTGTCATCCTAATGGGGGTGGGCAAAAGAAATAAAACTTAAACAAGCAACAGCAAAGCTGTTGCTTGTTTTTTGTTCCACACTTCGACAATAAAGCTAGCTTTATGTCTTGTGATGTCACAAAAAAAACACGCTTTCGCGTGTTTAAGTTTTCTTTCTTTTGCAGAGAGGAAGGGATTCGAACCCCCGATACGTTGCCGTATACACGCTTTCCAAGCGTGCTCCTTAAACCACTCGGACACCTCTCTATTTTTCTTTCATGTGATCGTCCATTCTTTCGTTGTATTCCAATGGTTCGTTTTTCCAATTGCTATTGTACTTTACAAACATTGCAATCCAAATAGATCTTGACAAACGCATGAAGACTGGTTGTAATAATATCACTAATGCAATAGATCCAAACATCCAGTAGAATATTCTATTATCATCTAAATCAAAGGTCATTCCAATCAATACTTTCCAAGCCACAAAACTGCTTACAAAAAAAGCGACCATTAATGCATAGCTCACATAACCTGTTCCAATATAGAACCCCACTTCAATTTCTGTGGGCTGTCCGCAAACTGGACATTTTTCGTTCATATGGGTTGTTTC
>CANHUW010000129.1 GCA_947463975.1 Bacteroidota bacterium | reverse complement strand
TACTTTCATGATGTAAAATTAAAAATTAATTCCGCCTTGTAAATATAAACCTTTGTCACCAAGCTGATTCACACTGTAATCTACTTTTAAAACAAAATCATAAATACTAATAATATCTACCCCAATTCCGGCCGTTCTAAGCAAAGTATTGGATAATTTATTCGCATTCAAAGGCTTTTCACTATAAACATACCCTAATTGGGTATATATTTTAAGCCAAAAATGATATTTCACTTCAGGTAAGAATTTCTTAGTAACTGGATTACGCAAACTAATGGTACCTATTTTATGATGAAAAGCCATCTTTCCGATAGTTGCCGCATTTCCATCTACCACATAATATTCTAAACCATTCATTTGTAAACTGCCGTAACCCAATAATTTTTGATCCAAGTAATTTTGATTGGCTAAGAGTTTGATTTGTGAATTAGATTCAGTGTATAAGAAATTGGTTTTATTAAAAGGATGTACCCATACTTTTCTAAATTGAAAAGAGCTTAGTGGAGCATTTTTAGCCAATCTTTGATACCAAATAAAATCAGTACTAGCACCTTTTGTAGGATAAGCATTGTAATCGAATTTGGTTTTTGAAAATCCTACCGTAAAATCGGCATAGCGCATCAATTTATTGAATGTAGGTAACAGTTTTGGGGCTTTTGTAAAAGCTTCATCCGTAATTTGCTCTTCGCCAAAACCTAATTGAAAATTCATTCTTTCAAATAAATTGGGTCTATAAGTTAGATTGGCATTACCTCTGAAGCCCTCTTTAAGAATTCGCTCTGATCTATAAAAAACTTGTTTGTCTGCTAATGTAGCATAGTTCATTTCTTTTTGGGTATAGAATTGCAGACCCGCACCAACACCCCATTGTAGTTTTTTATCAATGAATGGAATCTGGTATCTCAAAATAGCTTGCTGAGTATAACCAGTAATTAAACCAATTACTAACCTGTCATTGTTACCAGAAAAATTACTTTGTCTAAAATTAATACCATAGTTCACTCTGTCTAAACTTCTATTTTGCTGATTCCACCACTGACTAAAATTTCTATCCACCCATCTAAAATAAGGTAATGGAAATAAGTACCACCTTTCTTTAACATGTATCAATACATCGGCCGTAGTACTGTCTACCATAATAGATTCAACTTTGGCTTCATTAAATAAACTAGTATTAAAAATTTGATACTGGCCCAATGTATTGTATGCCTCTAATGAATCAGCAGGCACTATAGAACCTATACGATAAGGTAGTTCTCTTTGAATGATATATGATTTGGTTTTATCATTTCCCTTAATAGTAATGGATCGAATAGTAATTTGTGCTTGAGCAGAAAAAGCAAAAGCAATACTCAAAAAGAAAAATAAAACATAAGGTTTAAACATCTAAATAGTTCATTAGATGATGGTAATGATCCTCGATATCATTATTGATAGGAGTATTACCAAAATAATGGAGTAGTTGATATTCGTAACGCTGAAAAGTAGATACAATTGCTTGTGCTTCTTCTTTATTTATTTTAATGGTGATAATAAAAGCACCTGTAGCTTCATCAAAAATAGAATTCAATTGTACAATTTGTGCATTATTGGTTTCTACTAGTCTACTCATCTCCGCTAAAGAATATTGATAAGGAGATACAGAGAAAACTAAGATAGCTCCTGGTTGTGCCACACCTAAATACAAGGCCAACATTTCATTTAGATTTTTCTGAGGCACTACTCCAATACATTCTTGTTGATCATTGAGTACAGGTAAAATACTTAATTGATGTTTGGCAAAATGATCCAACACTGAAGTAATATGAGCAGTACCTAATACCCCTACTCTTTGAAAAGCATCAGCAATGGATGCAATGCTTTGATCATTGGGAATATCCAATAAATCTACTTTATGCACTAAGCCAATAAAATATTCATCCTTTGTCACCACCAATTCTTGCACATCAAAATCTTCCATGTTTTGCAACACAAAACCCGCTTTATCTTCCAAGCGCATTATGGGAAAGCTTTGTACAGCAATACTAGCAGCAATCATGCAATTTATTTAGGTAATGATTGAAGAAAATTATCCAATATATTATTAAACTCAGCTGGCACTTCCATCATCGGAGCATGTCCGCATTTGTCAATAAAATGAAGTTGACTATTAGGAATTAATTTATGAAATTCTTCCGCTACAAATGGCGGGGTCACTGTATCATTTTTTCCCCAAATTAATAAAGTAGGAATTTGAATTTGATTCAGTTCTTCTCCTAAATTATTTCTAATCGCACTTTTAGCGAGTGCAATAATTTTAATCACCTTAATCCTATTTTTTGTAATCTCAAAAACTTCATCCACTAATTCTTTAGTGGCCATTGCAGGATCATAAAAAGTAAGTGCGGTTTTATTCTTAATGTACTCGTAATCGCCGCGTTTTGGATAAGAATCTCCCATGGCGTTTTCAAATAAACCACTACTACCTGTTAAAGTAAGGGACTTAATTTTTTCTGGATGTTTTAATACATGCACTAAAGCCACATGACCTCCTAGAGAATTCCCTAGTAAATGAATGTGATCATATCCTTTGTGTTCAATGAATTGATCCACATGCTTGGCCAATCCAGTTACACTGGTATGTAAAATGTCTAAATCAAATAAAGGCAATAAAGGCACTACCACCTTATTTGTTTTTCTAAAGCGCTCAATGAGGTCTGAGAAATTACTTAAAGCACCAAAAAGCCCGTGCAAAAGCATCAAAACCTCTCCCTCACCTACTTCTAAGTAGTCAAATTTGCCTTCTTTTTTGATTTCGTAGTCCATGCTTTAAAGATAATAGTTTCAGATTAAAAAACCTTAAACTAAGCTACTCAAGCTAGATTTAATAGAGGGAATCCATAAACTTAACTTTTTCATAAAATACGGCCACCAAGATTCTATATAAGAAAAGCTAAAACTATCCTTTACGCTAGATTTTTCTACTACCCCAAGTAGGATCATAAAATAGAGTACTGCACTTAAAATAGTGCAGTAAATTAGTGCATATAAAACCATACCCAATAATTTATTCAACCATCCTAATAATAACCATTCGGCAGATTGTTGTAAAATTCCTGTGATCATTTTTAATAAAATCATCACCCCAATGAGCACCACCAAAAATGCAATAAATGGAAGCCACTGAGATCCAATTTTTGTATGCTCTTTTAAAATATTGGAAATATATCCAGCAAATTGAAATGCTACAATCAAACCAATGAATAAAGAGCAAAAAGAAATAATGGCTTTAATCAATCCATGACGATATCCTTGCAAAATAGCAATGATCAAAATGGTTCCTGATAGAATATCAATCCACATACTAAGCGGTCAATAAGTTTTTAGCTACGCCAGAAATTATATTGCCAGCAGCTTTGCCCGCTAACTGCTTAGATGCTATACCCATTACCTTTCCAAGGTCTTGTGGACCAGCTGCACCCAATTGTTCAATAATGGCTTTTACAGCCACAGTTACTTCTTCCTCACTCATTTGAGTAGGTAAGAATTTTTCAATCACTGCAATCTCTTCAATTTCTTTAGCAGCTAAATCGGCTCTGTTTTGTTGTTCATAAATCGTCAGAGAATCTTTACGAGACTTCACTAATTTTTGCAACAACTTCATTTCAATGTCTTCATTGATCGATCCATTCGCACCAGGATCTGTTTTCGCTTTTATAATCTCTGCTTTGATGGCTCTTAAACCTCTCAAAGTTGCTTCATCCTTGCTTTTCATAGCGTCTTTCATTAAAGACATTACTTTTTCTTCTAAACTCATATCCGTGCTTATTTAGTATTATTTTGTTTTAATTGACTCTCTTTAAACTTTGTTAAAAATGTTTTTGCGAATTTTTTAAACTCGTCAGACAACTCCTTGTCTTGAGTAGCACGCATATAAGTATCTCCCATGCCCATGATGTTTTGATAAAAGAAATCCGCCATTTCATCTACCATCATTTCTTTGGTCCATAAATCAATGCGTAAAGCAGTTTTATCAGAAGGATCCCAGAAAGTTAACATCATCGCTCTTGCAGCTTGCGCTTCTTCTGCAGAGCTATCAGATGCAGACCATTGAATATGTTGAGGAATTTTTTGCTCGTCCAAACTAATTTGAACAGTAATATTTGATTGATGCATAATTAAATTTATTGGGCAAAAATACCATTTTTTATGGTATGCACATCGGCCATCATTTGGTTCAACCATGCGTGTCCATAGTTAGACCTAGTTTGTTTATACACTTCGTCTTTATAGTATAATTTGAAATGATTCGATAGCCCCTGTAATTCAGTAAAATCAAAGCATTCACCCGACTTGGTATAAGCAATTGGCCAATTGGTTTGACTATTCAATAAGATAGGCAAACCGAACCCTGTAGCCCATTGAATCATACGAGTATAGAAGGGTAGATAGGTGCTCCAAATACTGACATAAGCGGCGGCAAAATCAATTAATGCAACACTTTCAAGTGTTTTAAAGAAGACCGCATTTCTGTATTTATACCCTTTAATCAATTGTTCAGCTTGCTGCATTTCTTTGGGGTCTTTACAAACAAATAAAATAGCCATACTGGTTTGTTGCCATTTTTTGAAAATAGAAAACTCTTTTA
>CANHUW010000128.1 GCA_947463975.1 Bacteroidota bacterium | reverse complement strand
TAGATGATGCAATAAAACACCAGACTTTTAACTTTGGTGAATATGACGAGTTGAAAGAAGCAGTTGTATTGGACACTTGGGGAGATCCACATTTTGGCGAATTGCGTTTTAAAACTAAAACTAAGTTAGCAAATCTAGATGAAGTAAGGTATTTGTTTAACCCGGGGCATAACTTAACCGACAATGAAAATACATTATTTTATTTCAAAATTCAACATGTATTTATTACACCAGAAAAATGCTTCCTACTATGCAATGCTGATGTATTTAAAAGTGATTTTGTATATGAGAACGAAGATGATCAAGCTGAGGTATACAGGATTAACATCATATGTGAATTTGAGAATGAAAATAATTTAGATTCAACCTTACAGAAGTTGTGTAAGGCTAATCGAATACCATGTTGGGAAAATAATTTCAGAAAAATAGAGGGATATGAGTCACACAGCAACGGAGGAGTATCTGTTAAAGGTAATTTACGGATTCAATACCAACAAACTGTTCGTTACAAATACCATCAAAACAACTATTATTATAAAGTAATTGTAAGAACCAATCGACCTAAATTAAGCATGGAGGTTCATTTAATCATGCAAAAACTCTACAGAGATTTCGATATGCTGTTTTACAATCCTACTAGTAAAGATTTAGCCGAACTAAGCACTGAACACCAAGTAAAAGATTATATTAGTTTTATATCAAACGAAATAGATGAAACCGGAACAAGCTTTTTAATTGAACAAACATTACTCCTAGATGGGTACATTTTTATGATGGGTAAAATAAAATTAAAAGGAGTGAAAAACGAATACGATTTTTATGAATGCTGCCTTAAATTTAGCATTACCAATAATAGGCTTGAGCAGCTTTGTTATACGTTTGACATGAAACCAAGTACCTACTGGAATCTTGAACAAATTGATTTTGAAAAACTACTAAATAACTAATCAATGAATCCATTCTTATCGAAATCAGACTTTAAGGTGGCACAGGATTGTGCAACTAAATTGTATTATAAAAAAAATAATTATCCGAGCTTAAAAGAGAGTAATGAATACTTACAATTATTAGCTGATGGTGGCTATATGATTGGCAAAATGGCTCAGTTAATTTATCCTGAAGGGATAGAAATAACTGGTAAAACGGATGAATGCATTAAAGCAACCGAAGATTATTTAGCCCATGATAATTGTATACTTTTTGAACCTGCGATATATGTAAACAACAAATTAATTAGAATCGACATTTTAGTTAAATCAGGGAATTCATTTGAGTTAATTGAAGTAAAATCAAAATCATTTAACAATGATGCGTTGCTATTAGCTCAACAAAAAAATAAAAAATATTTCGATAGCGATTGGACTCCGTATTTGGAAGATGTTACCTATCAGAAAATGGTTTTACAAGAGAAATTTCCTCAATCAAAAATTGATGCTTATTTATTACTACCAGATCAAGCCAAAACTACTCCAATTGATGGTTTAATCAGATGGTTCCAATTGAAAGAAGTCCAAAAAACAGCTACATTCAGGTCTGTGGATGTTGATTTTATTGGAAACGAAGAACAATTAAGAGCAGGCCACATATTAAGCAAAGTAAATGTAAACAGTGAAGTACTTAGACTTGAAAATGATATTAAACAAAAAGTAACCAATACACTTATTCCGGCTGTATTGGAGAACAAACGCATTGAAACAGCCCTTAATTACGAGTGTCGTAACTGTGAATATAAGGTTAAAAACGTTGCAATTGAAAAATCAGGGTTTGAAACCTGTTGGGGTGAATTAAGCGTAGCCAAAAACAATCAAGGTGAAATTGTTCCTCACATACTTGAACTGGGGCAAATTGGCAACATCAATAGGTTAAAAAATCAAACTGGATGTATTGATAATTTAATTCAAAAAAGGAAAGTTGTACTTAAAGAAATTCCACTAAATCTATTGAATAACAAAGATGGTGAGCCTGCCTATAATGGTAGACCATTATATCAAATTACAAAAGAAGAAGAGTTTCTTTTGCCAGAATTTCAATCTGCAATTCGTGATATAAAGCATCCTTTGTATTTTGTTGATTTCGAAACATCACAAATGGCCATTCCTTATCATGCCAATATGCGTCCTTATGAAAAAGTGCTCTTTCAGTGGAGTTGCCATATCATTAGAAAACCCGGAGCAGAACTTGAGCATTATGAATGGATAAATACAGAAGAGTTTTATCCCAATATTGAGTTTGCCAAATCACTTAAAAATCTAATTGGGTATGAAGGTACAGTATTAACTTGGAGTCCATACGAAAACACCCAATTAAAAAATCTAATTAAGACACTTGAGGAAACTCAACTTGATGAGCCTGAATTATTGAGGTGGTTACAGCATATTGCTATGTTAGAAAAAGATGCACCAACCATGATATTAGACATGAACAAGTTGGCTCTTAAATATTATTTCCATCCAATAATGGGAGGAAGAACATCCATAAAGGTAACGCTCCCGGCAGTTCTTCAATCAACCACATCTACTAAAATCAGAAATTGGTTAACTGCGGAAAACTTGTTTGATACAACTGAAAATAATGCCATCAATAATCCCTATGATTTGCTGCCAAAAATTGGTATCATGGAAAAGGCCGAATCGGTAAAAGATGGTTCTGGTGCCATGAGAGCATACCAAGACATGCTTTACGGTGCGCATAATGCGAATGATGAAATAAAAGAACGTTATAAGAATGCGTTATTAAAATATTGTAAACTAGATACCCTAGCTATGGTAATTATTTGGGAACATTGGATGAACTTAAAAACGAATAAAATATGAGTTTAAGAATTTCGGGCAGTAGTGCTTTATGTTTTGAAGGAGAAGGTCGCTATAGTTACTTTGGGAATAACCTTAAACAAATAAATACAAGAAGTATAAGACGAATTAAAACAACACTTGTGTTTTAAAAAACAGAACTTGAAAATCTACAACTAATTTTAAAATTACTTGTTCGTTTTTTCAATTCAACTGCGGTAAATAAATTTTTTCTATATTGACCTATTAACCGAATCGATTACTTGTGAGAACCCCATAGAACTGACTAAAATAAAAATATCGGCATTTAAGTTTCAAATAATAAATTGGAAAATTAGAGTTGGAGGTTTAATTGAATATCAACAAGAACCCGAAAGTAACCCTATTGAGTTCCGTTTAAATACTGAGTTTTTACTAAAGTCTGAAATTGATTTTAACCGAAATGCTTTTTCAAGCTTAGATGATCTATTGAGAGCCATTGATTGATGAACCAATATCATTCATAATATTATCTAGATTCACTAAATAATCGTCATAAAAAACAAAATCAACCTATTGAAGACCAACGAATCTGGGTAAATTTTGAACCTAAAATACTATCTGTAATCTAATTTAAAAAAGTGTTGTACAAAACATAAATCCTTATATCAAAACAAGTGTGGTTTTATTGCTAGAAAGTAAATACATTGAGATACTATTCATCACTTGTTTAAAGAGCCGACTAAATTTCCACTGTTGTAGGTATTTATTAGTGCTAATTGACACAGCTTGCCTAGAAAGCAGCAATGACTAATATCATCGAATCGCTGTTTTGTGTCTTTTGAGGTTGCGTTATGCTATAATTTATAGGGGGGGAATGAGCGTTAAACTTGGTGCTAAGTTAAGAGTATGAAAAAACTATTCACAATCTATATTCAAACATGCGGATAAAAGCATAAAAAATAAAATGTATTATCATTAGTTTATTCATCTACTTGTTGGTGTCGCTTCGCTTTAACGCCAACAAGGGCGAAAAGCATTTGAAAAACGGTTACAAGATTATTCGTTGTTTCGAACTTTTCCCTTTTTTCCTTTATTTGACTGTTTTTTGTTTACCTATTTTAAAATACAATAATCGATAAGTTAATATTAACGGATGCAAGCTAAATTCCAGCTGAGGTTTTTAAACAATTACTACTGAAATTTATAAATAAAGATAAATATTTAACGAACTTTTGCAAAAGCCGAAGCTGCATGCCTAAATGGGATTTAGGTTTAGTTAAGCTATATTTAATTTCTGCACTTACTTATTTATCACCATCATGGCAATTAAAACTAAGATACAGATAACAATAATTGTATTGATAATTAAGTCATAGCGTCTTTTTGGTAATGTGTGTTTAGGATAGTCTATTGTCCAAACACCTTTATTTGCAAACATTGTCAACATATTTGGAGTTACTGGAATTCTTCTTACTCTCTCGTTTGGAGGTCTGTAAATAATTCCTCCAAAATTTTGACCTTCCTCATCAGTGTGAAAATACCAAAGGTATTTTGTCATATCTACATTATATTTTTTCGAATAAAGGTCTACCAATTCATGAAAATCATCACCAACAACACCTAAGTCAAGAAATATATCTGTGTCAGGTTGTATTCTGTCACAACCAATTTGGTTTTCTAAAAAGTCTATGATTTCTTCAACAGTTAGCATAATTAAAAATTACAATTGTTTTTACTTCGTTGTTCGATGTTCGTTGTTAATACAAAAATATTTTATAACGTCAGAGTGTGAAAAAACTATTCACAAACTGGATGTAAACATGCGGATAAAAGCATGAAAAACAAAGTAAAAAAAATTGTTTTTTTGAGTAGTAAAATTAATGAAATACATTACTCCTCATAAC
>CANHUW010000127.1 GCA_947463975.1 Bacteroidota bacterium | reverse complement strand
TCTCAATTTTTTCAATCGTCTCTTGCATTTCTGTTTCTAATGGAAAGGCTTCATGATGCATTAAATAATGTAGTGCAGCATAATCACTATGTGTTGGATATAATTTTTTAAAATCATCAATGGCTTCTAATGCTAATTTTTTATTATCTATAAAACTTTCCTGTGATCTTGATCTAGGTGTTTCAATGATTTCTTTGATCACATCTTTTAACGCACTCAATCCTTTATTCTTTCTTGCGTCTACTGCCACCACAGGGATACCTAAATCTTCTTGTAATCCTGCTACATCTATTTTGATTCCTTTTTTGGCTGCTAAATCATTCATGGTCAATGCCAACACCACCGGAATTTTCAAATCGATGATCTGACTACAAAACAGTAAATTTCTTTTTAAGTTACTTGCATCTGCCACCAGCAATATTACATCTGTTTTTACTTGCTCATCTACACCCATGAGTACTCTATAGGCTACCCATTCATCTTCTCTTTTTGGATAAAAACTATAAGTTCCTGGAAGATCAATTAAGGTGGTGTCATATGGTCCTACTGCAAGGTCACCTGTCTTTTTATCTACCGTCACCCCTGGGAAATTTCCTACTTTCTGGTGCAAGCCAGTTAATGCATTAAATAGCGAACTTTTTCCGCTATTGGGATTTCCTACTAGTGCTATATGTATGCCGGCTTTCATGAGTGGGCAAAGCTACCCTTTAAGTTTGTGCGTTACTTACGAAATAAGAAATTGAAAAGCTGTAATTTTGTGCTATAAATCAGCCTTTATGAGAGTTTCAGTGTTTCTGATGGCCTTATGTATGCCATTTTTGGTATTTGCTCAAAAAACCAAAAAAGCAGACAAGGTTTTAATAAAAAATTTACAAGAACATATCCAGTATTTAGCAAGTGATGCTTTGCAGGGCAGAAGAGCTGGTTCAGTAGGGGAGGAATTAGCAGTAGATTATATCGTTAGAGCCTATCAAAAAACAGGATTGAAGCCTGCAGGTGAAAATGGGTTTGTTCAATCTTTCCCTATTGATGAAGGGAAGAAATGGGCAAGCAATGCTTTTTTAGAAATCAATAATCAAGTACCAGTTATTCAAAAAGATTTTTTCCCTTTATCCAATAGTGCTTCTGGTGCTTTTCAATCTGATGCTGCGATTGTTTTAAATGAAGCTAAACAAGTTTGGTTTAAAGATGTAGGAGAAGTATTGGAAGACAATCAATCCAATCCTCATTTTGATCTAACAGATTGGTTGTATAAAACAACCACCGAAGTAAAAGCTAAAGGAGCTACTGCTTTGTTTTTATTTAACAATAGTGCTTTGGTAGATAATATTCAATTTAATAAATATGATACTTCTAAAATTTTAGAGTTACCAGTGGTATATTTTACGAAAGAAGGTTTTGCGAATTTCTTTAAAGACGAAACGGGCACTTACGAAGTAGAAGCCAATATTCAATTCGATCATCCAAAAAGAACCGCACACAATGTGGTTGCATATATTGATAACAATGCAACCAACACGGTAGTTTTAGGTGCGCATTTAGATCACTTAGGATATAACGAAGACAAGCATGGGCTGGATTTGAACAACGATATTCATAACGGAGCGGATGATAATGCTAGTGGTACTGCAGCTTTGATGGAACTAGCAAAAGGGCTTGCAAAAAAATCTCCTAAGAACAATAACTATTTAATTATTCATTTTTCTGGTGAGGAATTAGGATTATTAGGAAGTAAATATTGGTTAGATCATCCAAGCATGCAAGTCAACTTTAATTATATGATTAATATGGACATGGTAGGCAGATATGATACTACGCGTAAATTAACGGTGGGTGGTTATGGTACTTCTGCTAATTGGTCTAGTATCTTAAAAAATATTTCTACCGATTTGATAACGCATTATGATAGTGCAGGTACAGGTCCAAGTGATCATGCAAGTTTTTACAGAAAAGACATGCCTGTTTTATTTATGTTTACAGGAAGTCATTCGGATTATCATAAATCTACAGATGATGCAGATAAAATTAATTATGCTGGAGAAGCTGCTATAGTGCGCTATGTGCAAGACATTGTGCACGCTGCAGACGGCTTGGGTAAATTTGATTTCTTAAAAACCAGAGAGCAATCTATGGGTAAGAGTACTAAGTTTTCGGTGAGCTTAGGCGTAATGCCCGACTATGCTTTTACGGGCACAGGTGTTAGAATTGAAGGGTCTAGTGCAGGCAAATTAGGAGAAAAACTAGGTTTAAAACAAGGCGATGTTTTATTGCAAGTGGGCGACTATAAATTGATTGATGTGATGAGTTATATGCAAGCCTTGGGTAAATTTAAAAAAGGAGATAAGACCACTTTAGTGATAAAGAGAGACAAAGATGAATTAACATTTGACATTCAATTTTAATGCTTCACATTACTTATTTTTGATGAGGGTTATTTGTAAAAATATTTTTTAATGAGTGCAAAATTAATTTTAGACCAGGATGCCATTAACGAAAGCGACTTTGAAGGTTCGCGTATTTTAGGGATTACTGCGCCTATTAAAAATTATCAGTTTTGTATTTTACTCAATCAATATATGGGCTTTGAATTTAGGTTCAATCCCAATCATGAAATTGCTTTAAAGAGAAAAAATAGAACCTATTATTTTTCTATGTATGAAGCTACAGAGCCCTCTACCAGCATTCAACATTTTGTATATCACAATCAATTTGATGGAGAATATCTTTTACCCGAATTAAAGCACATGGATTTTATTTGGTGGATAAGAGGAGAGTGGATTGAAGACGAAAAAGTTAAAGACATCTTACAAACCATTCGTAATATCAAAGGGGTGCAATTGGTTGCCGAACTAACGCCAGAGCAAATTAAAAATAAGGGCCATCTTATTTTTGAATAACAATTCTTTTGTCTTGATCTTTTGTACAATATCCAATTGGTTCCACAAATTCAATCCCAGCTTCTTTTAAAATAGATTGTACTTCTTGCACTGCATCGGGCGCGACAGCAATTAACAATCCGCCATTGGTTTGTGGATCGGGTAATAATTGAAAAGCCTCCATTACATTTACGCCCGTTTCAAATTTAACCTCTTTACTATAGGCGTTCCAATTTCTTGAAGTAGCGTCTGGTATAGCTTTTTGTGCAATATAAGTTCTTGCTTCTTCTAAAATGGGTATTTTTTCATAGCTGATACATGCTTGTAATGCGCTTCCTTCCATCATTTCATGTAAATGCCCTAATAATCCAAATCCTGTTACATCTGTCATGGCATGCACACCTTCTATCTTTCCTAATTGCTCTCCCACTTTATTGATGGTAGTTAATTGATTCAACAGTTTTGTTAGATCTTGTTCGGAGATGAATTCTTTTTTTTGTGCGGTGGCTAAAATACCTACCCCAATTGGCTTGGTTAAAATTAATATGTCCCCTTCTTTTGCAGTATCGTTTCTTTTCAAATTTTCTACTGCAACTATTCCATTCACTACTAATCCAAAAATAGGGTCCTGACTTTCAATACTATGTCCGCCTGCAATGACAATTCCGGCTTTTGCACAGGTTTTTCGCGCACCCTCCATTACTTGTGCTGCAACACTTGCTGGCAATGTGGCTAATGGCCATCCTAAAACGGCTAATGCAAAAATGGGTTTTCCTCCCATCGCATAGACATCACTAATGGCATTTGCTGCTGCGATTTCTCCAAACGAAAATGCATCATCCACAATGGGCATAAAAAAATCAGTCGTTGAAATGATCGCATTTTTTTCATCTATCTGATACACTGCAGCATCGTCTCTACTATCGTTGCCTACCAATAATTGGGATACTTCTTTTCCAACTTGATGACTTGCTAAAATTTCTGAGAGTGCTATAGGGGCTAATTTACAACCGCATCCTCCTCCCTTTGTGTATTGTGTTAATTTGATCTCCATAATGGTTTCATTTTTTCTATTGTATTCGCATCACCCACTTGCATCCAATCTTGTATACTCTTAGTTAATGCTTCACCTAATTCGGTCTGCAATCTAGCAATTTCCCATTGCCTGCCCGTGATTTGTCTTAAAGAAACAGGATTGGGTGCATCTGGGCTGAAACTGGTTTGATTGATATTGAACCCAATTCCTATAACTGCCCAGGTCCATTCGGATCCTCTAAGACTGTTTTCTATTAATATTCCCCCTGCCTTTCTGTCACGCCAGTAAATATCATTAGGCAATTTTATAAGGGTTTCATCCCCTGCATGTGCTTCAAAAAAGGCTTTGGCCCCAATGGCCACCGCTGCAGAAAGTCCTTTTTGGTCATCTGGTCCCCAATTTTTACTTGGATTTAAGCTTTTTAGCTCCAAAACATAGCTACAAAGTAGGTTTTGACCCTTTTCACTCTCCCAAACCCTCCCATGTTGTCCTTTTCCATGGGTCTGAAAGGGCGTAGTATAACAACTGCCAGATATGGCTTTCCCCGCTTTAATTTGCTCCATGGCATAGATATTGGTACTATCTACTGAAAGCAGTTCGATGAGCGGTGCTCCTATTGTGATAATTGGCGTGGCAGGTAACAAAGAATTGCTATTTTTGTAAAGTTAGGCATTCAACATTTAAATTTTTAGAACTATTGGAACCTCTTTCTGCATTAAAAGATCGTAAAAAATCTCCGACTCAATTAACACGTAGTAGTAAAATTTTCAAAACCATTATC
>CANHUW010000126.1 GCA_947463975.1 Bacteroidota bacterium | reverse complement strand
TTAAAAACTTTATTAAAATCGTTAATTTTTATGGGGGTATTGCCAGATAGATCCGTTTTTTCTTCGGAACATGCCACAATAAAGCACAAAGCAGCTAACCAATACCAATTTCGCATGTAGTAATAATTTTCACTAAAATAGGCATAAATTTACAATCATAACTATGTCAGACAAATCATTAGATACTCTACATGAATCGGTTCCCGTTCAAAATAAAAAAGGATGGAGAAAATTCTTGGCTTTTATTGGGCCTGCTTATTTGGTGAGTGTGGGTTATATGGATCCAGGTAATTGGGCAACTGATTTAGCGGGTGGAGCAGCTTTCGGTTATCAATTGATCTGGATTTTGTTATTAAGTAATTTAATGGCCGTTTTATTGCAAAGTTTAAGTGCAAGATTGGGAATAGTCAGAAGACTAGATCTGGCGCAGGTCAATAGAGAGACGTATCCGCCAGCAGTCAATTTTATATTATATGTCTTGGCAGAGTTGGCGATTGCGGCCACAGATTTAGCTGAGGTGTTGGGTATGGCTATTGGTATTAAATTATTAACAGGATTACCCTTAATGTATGGTACATGTATTACCGTTTTAGACACTTTTTTATTCTTGTTTTTACAGAAATATGGTATTCGTAAAATGGAGGCTTTTATCATTTTATTGGTTGCTACCATTGGAATGAGTTTTTTTGTGCAACTCTTTATTGCACAACCTAATTTATCTTATGCCATCAAAGGTTTTATTCCTACTTCTTTAAGTCCGGAGGCTTTGTACATTGCAGTGGGTATTATTGGAGCCACAGTTATGCCCCATAATTTATATTTACATTCTGCATTAGTGCAAACCAGAAAAATAGATCGCAATGCAAAAGGTATTAGAAAATCGATCTTCTATAATTTTATAGATAGTGCTGTGGCATTAAACGCAGCTTTTTTTGTAAATGCATCCATTTTAATTTTAGCAGCTACAGCTTTTTACACAACTGGATATACCCATGTTGCAAAAATTGAAGAAGCCCATTCTTTATTAGCGCCATTATTGGGATCCAAATTAGCACCTATATTATTTGCTATTGCATTAATTGCGGCAGGACAAAGTTCTACGGTTACTGGTACATTAGCAGGTCAAATAGTGATGGAGGGGTATTTGAAAATTAGATTGAACCCTTGGATTAGAAGATTATTGACTCGATTGGTAGCTATTGTCCCTGCAGTGTTAGTGATTGGTATTATGGGTGAGGGAAGAGTAGATGCGTTGCTAATTTTTAGTCAGGTTATTTTAAGTTTACAATTGGGTTTTGCAGTGATTCCTTTGATTCATTTTGTCAGTGATAAAATAACCATGGGAGAGTATGCCATTGGTTGGCCTATAAAAATACTTTCATGGATAGTGGCTACCATATTGGTTTATTTAAACAGTCATTTGGTGTTAGATTTTGCAACATCATTTATTCAAGATGCTGAAAACCTATTGTTGAAAATCATTCTAATTGCATTTATTGTATTTTTTGCTATTTTAATTCTTTTCATCACTATATATCCCTTCTTCAGAAAAAGGGATCAAACTAAAGATGCAGATTTTCATGGTGCATTAATTGAGCTAGATTTATCTCAGGAGGCACCTGTGAATAGGATAGCCATTGCGGTTGATTTTTCAGTAGCTGATGCGAGGTTGATTAAGACTGCAATGCAACATGCCCATCAAGCCACTGAGTTTATTTTTATTCATGTTGTAGAAAGTGCCACTGCTAAATATTTGGCCGATGCAAGTGATGATGAAGAAACCAGGAAGGATCAAATGAGATTGGATATCTATGCTCAAGCTCTAGAGAAAAAAGGGTATAAAGCCCTTGCATGTTTGGGTTATCATCATAGAGTTAAAGAAATTGTGCGCATTGTGAGTACAAGTAACGCACAATTGTTAGTAATGGGTGCTCACAAACATCATGGTTGGAAAGACTATGTTTTTGGGGAAACCATTGAGTCAGTTAGGCATAAAGTTGACATTCCTGTATTGATTGTCAATCAGTCTTAATATGTAGTATGTATTGTTACATTTAGTACATTTGCAGACAAAATTTTTAACATTTATGGGACAAAAAATTAAAGTAGCCAATCCAGTGGTGGAATTGGATGGTGATGAAATGACAAGGATCATTTGGAAGTTTATTAAGGATAAATTGATTTTACCTTATTTAGAGCTTGATATTAAATACTATGATTTAGGTATGGAGTATCGTGATCAAACGAACGATCAAGTAACCATTGATGCTGCCAATGCAATCAAACAATATGGTGTAGGTATTAAATGTGCTACTATTACCCCAGATGAGCAAAGGGTGGAAGAGTTTAAGTTAAAACAAATGTGGAAGAGCCCTAATGGTACTATTAGAAATATTTTAGATGGTACAGTTTTTAGAGAGCCAATTGTTTGTAAGAATGTACCACGTTTGGTTCCTAACTGGACAGCGCCCATCTGTATTGGTCGCCATGCATTTGGTGATCAATATCGTGCCACTGACTTTGTAACCAAAGGGAAAGGTAAATTAACTGTGAAGTTTGAAGGGGAAGATGGTACCACACAAGAATATGAAGTATACAATTATAAAGGCGATGGTGTTGCATTAACGATGTATAATACAGATGAGAGTATCTATGGTTTTGCTAGAGCTTGTTTTAACCAGGCATTGGCTAAGAAATGGCCTTTATACTTATCTACTAAGAACACCATCTTGAAAAAGTATGATGGTCGTTTCAAAGATATTTTTGAAGATGTATACCAAACCGAATTCAAAGCAAAGTATGCAGAAGCAGGTATTACTTATGAACACCGCTTAATCGATGATATGGTAGCGAGTGCTTTAAAGTGGAACGGTAATTTTGTATGGGCTTGTAAAAACTATGATGGTGATGTACAATCAGATACTGTAGCACAAGGTTTTGGCTCTTTAGGCTTAATGACTTCTACTTTAATTACACCTGATGGAAAAGTAATGGAAGCGGAAGCTGCGCACGGAACAGTGACTCGTCATTTCCGCGAACATCAAAAAGGTAACAGAACCTCCACCAATCCAATTGCATCTATTTTTGCATGGACTAGAGGATTGATGTTTAGAGGTCAATTAGACAATAACCAAGAATTGATCAAATTTGCAGAAGCTTTAGAAGCTGTTTGTATCGAAACTGTAGAATCTGGCATTATGACCAAGGATTTAGCAGTTTGCGTACACGGTAATAAAGTGAAGCATGGAGATCATTATGTTTACACAGAAGAATTCTTAGATGCTTTAGATAAAAACTTACAAGTTAAATTGAACTAGTATAAAGTTAAAGTCCCCCCATGGGAGACTTTACTAAAAATAAAAAAGCCATCTCCAAAAGGGATGGCTTTTTTATTTGGAATAAAGGAAATATTAATTTCCTTTATTCTTAGAATTTTCTTTTTTCATTTCAGCACACTTACCATCTTTCATACATTCTTTATTGCATTTGTGTTTTGCTTTTGTTTCTTTCTTACATTCTGCACATTTTGATTTGTCTTTACATTTGCCATCACAATTTGCCATTGCTGCAATACTTAAAGAAAGTCCTAGGAATAATACAGTTATTTTTTTCATATGATTTATTTTAAAAGTTGAACAAAGTTAGTAAAGTTTTATCTTTCAAAAAGTTGATTTTGATCCTACTTTATTTAAGTACTTCTACAATTGGTTTTCCTATTGAACCACTTGGCATTTGAATACCTAAAAGGGTGGTAATGGTTGGGGCAATATCTGTCATATAGGTTGGAGTATTTACCGTTTTATGTTGAATGCCTTTGCCCCAGAATAATAAGGGGATATGTGCATCGTAATTGTATAATACACCATGAGAAGTGCCCGTTGAAAAACCATCCACATATCCCGACTTAGTTAACAAAAATAAATCTCCAGATCTTTGTGGATTGAACCCGTTAGCAATTCTTTCTCTTAGTTCAGATGGAAGCGATGCAGCTGCAACATTTCTAGCATCAATTACTTGAATTACTTCAGCGTTTTTCTCTAAGAATTGTCTGCACAATTGAACCAATCTATTTCTTTCAATACCAAGGGTTTCCATGAGTGGCGCATTGAAGTGTACATTGTATTCTCTAATGGCACTAATTAATTTTGGATCAAATCCTTTGCTAGCAATAAAATTTGTTAGCTCTTTTTTTAATTGATCTTCACTTACAGTGCCTCCTGGTAAATGATGTTTCTTTGAAAATCCAGGTATATGTGCAACAGCGTGATCGGCAGTCAAGAAAACAGTGTAATTATTTTTACCTACCTGCTTATCTAACACTGCAAATAATTTTGCAAGGGTAGCATCTAACTTTACATAGCCATCCAAAGTCTCCCATGAATCAGGACCAAAGCTGTGGCCAATATAATCTGGAGAAGAGAAACTTACTGCTAATAAATCTGTAATATCGTCCTGTCCCATTTTTTCGTTGATAATTGCTTGCTCTGCTAATTCAGCTAAAATGGTATTGCCATATGGCGTGCTGGAAATTTTCCCATAATCTTTACCAATAAATTGAGATAAACTATATGGAAATGCTTTTTGTTCTTTGCCTAATGGAGAGGATTCATACTCGTTTGCATCTTGATCGCAATTAGCCTCATATACAGATTTAGGTAAACTAAGGTTCCAACCTTTTGCGTATAAGCTATCCACACGATGTTGATTGTTATAATTGTTTACCCAGGAAGGCAATTGCTTTGAAT
>CANHUW010000125.1 GCA_947463975.1 Bacteroidota bacterium | reverse complement strand
TTTGCCAGAAGTAGATTATGAGGGAGTAATGAAATTAAAGTGGGAAGTATTAAGAGTAGCATATAAAGAGAATGGGAAAAAAGTTTTAGCAAGCGCCGATTTTGCTGCTTATTTTGAACAAAATAAAAATTGGTTGGTTTCCTATAGTGCTTTTTCTTATTTAAGAGACCTTCACGGTACAGTGGATTTTAATCAATGGCCAACCAATGCAGTGTATGATGAAAAATCTATACATACATTATTAAAGGCGGGGTCTAAAACCTATGAAGCCATTTCGTTTTTCTATTTTGTTCAATATCAATTGCATGTACAATTATTAGATGCAACCCAATATGCACATCAGCATGGTGTGGTGGTAAAAGGAGATATTCCTATTGGTGTATACCGTTTTGGTGCAGATGCATGGCAGAACAGACATTTGTTTCATATGGATATGCAAGCTGGGGCGCCACCCGATGATTTTGCTGTGGCTGGACAAAACTGGGGTTTCCCAACGTATAATTGGAAAGAGATGGCTTCTGATGGATATGCATGGTGGAAGTCTAGATTTGATCAGATGAAATATTATTTCGATGCATTTAGAATTGATCACATACTGGGCTTTTTTAGAATTTGGAGTATACCTATGCATGCAGTAGAGGGCATATTGGGTCATTTTGTTCCTGCTATTCCAGTTTCTATCAACGAATTGAATTCAAGAAATATTCATATAGATCATTATAGATTAACGCATCCATTTATCAATGAAACAGTGTTGTTTCAAGAATTTGGTTATGATAATGAATTGATTAAAAAAGATTTTTTAAAACATATTGGGGACGGGCATTATGAATTACTACCAGCCTATAAAACACAAAGACAAGTAGAAACTTATTTTAGTGTAATGCCTAAGGATGAATGGCATGCTAAAATAAAACAAGGTTTATTTAATCTAATTAGCAATGTGATTTTGATTGATGACGAAAAGCCACATCATTATCATTGTAGATTTAATATGGAGCAAACCAGCTCTTTCAAGCATCTAGAGCATTCTGTACAAAATGCGTTGAAAGAATTGTATGTGGATTACTTCTTTAAAAGACAGGATAGTGCATGGGAAAAAGAGGCAATGGAAAAATTACCAATGTTGAAATTATCTACAGATATGTTAATCTGTGGAGAAGACTTGGGATTAGTGCCATCTTGCGTTCCTAATGTCATGTACCAATTAGGGATGTTGAGTTTAGAAGTACAAAGAATGCCCAAAGCAAGCGAAAAAATATTCTTTCATCCAAACGATGCTCCTTATTTAAGTGTGGTAACTCCATCTTCACATGATACGAGTACAGTAAGGGGATGGTGGGAAGAAGATAGGGCTACAACTCAGCTTTTTTATAATAATGAATTAGGTCAGTGGGGCGATGCACCAATGTATTGTGAAGCCTGGATTAACAAAGCCATTTTATTGCAACATTTGTATTCTCCAGCTATGTGGGCGATTTTCCAATTACAAGACTATTTGGGAGTGGATGAAAGTATCAGAAGAAGTGATCCCAATGAAGAGAGAATCAATGTGCCTGCCAATCCAAAACATTATTGGAGATATAGAATGCATATTAATTTAGAAGATTTAATTTTGTCCAAGACATTTAATCAAGGTTGGAAAGAAGCCATTCATTCCAGCGGACGCTAAATTAACTATTGTGCAATTAGATTTTTGGGAACAACAATTACCTTTTGAATATCCATTTACTATTTCTAATGGTAGAACTAAAACACATCAGCATACTTTAATGGTGCGATTGTCTTTAGGTAATTGGTCTGGCTTTGGTGAGGCACCTGCTATTGTATACTATCATGTGACAGTGGAAGATATGATGAATACTTTAAAAATTCATCAAAAATCTATCGAGAAATTTGCATTAACTGATCCTGAAAGATTCTGGCATTTTTTACATCATTTATTACCCAATGATCCTTTCTTGGTTTGTGCATTAGATATGGCAGCTTGGGATTTATGGGGTCAAATGAAAAAAATGCCCCTTCATAATTTATGGAATAGTACTTGGGACGCAACGACACCAACACCTATTTGTGATTATACTTTAGGGATTGATCCCATTGAAAAAATGGTGCAAAAAATGAAAGAACATCCTTGGCCTATCTATAAAGTGAAAGTGGGTACGGATTATGATGTGGAGATGATTACTGCTTTAAGACAAAACACGGATAAACCGTTAAGAGTGGATGCCAATGCAGGCTGGACTACAGAAGAAGCATTAACTAAAATTCCAGCACTCGCTGCTTTAGGAGTTGAATTAGTGGAGCAGCCTTTGGCGAAAGATAATTGGGAAGGAATGGAGCAACTTAAAAAACAATCAGTACTTCCTTTATTTGCAGATGAGTCTTGTGTATTTGAATCGGATGTAGCAAAATGCGCCAACTATTTTCATGGCATCAATATTAAATTGACAAAATGTAGTGGTTTGACACCTGCTAGAAGAATGATCAAAGAAGCCAAAGCATTAGGTTTGAAAGTGATGATGGGTAGCATGAATGAGTCTGTGATAGGATCTGCAGCCATTGCGCAATTTTTACCACAATTAGATTTTGTTGATATGGATGGCCCATTGTTAATGACTGAATTAAATGGAGTAGGATTAAATTTTTCATATAATCAAGTGAATGGACATATTGCTCCTTTGACTGCTCCAGGTTTGGGAGTACAATATCGTCCTCCATTTAAGAAATAAGACATGACTCCAGAAAGAAGTGAAAAATTATTAAAAGTATTAAGTAAACGTCAAGCCAATTTGACGGTGGTATTAGAGAATGTGCAAGACCCGCATAATGCTTCTGCAGTAATGAGAACCTGTGATGCAGTAGGAATTCAAGAAGTATATATTTTAACTACCAAGATCCCTAGGCATAAAAAATGGGGTTATAGAAGCAGCAGTAGTGCTTTAAAATGGTTAACCATACATGAATTTGATCATTTAGAAGAATGTGTTGCAGCATTAAGAAAAAAGTTCTCTACAATTTTAACCACGCATTTATCTAGCGATGCTGTGAATTTACATGATATCAATTTTACAGAATCCATTGCCCTGGTGTTTGGTAATGAACATGCAGGAGTGACAGAGGAGTTTAGAGCGCTAGCAGATGGTAATTTTATTATACCGCAAATGGGCATTATACAAAGCTTGAATATTTCTGTGGCCTGCGCAGTAAGTATTTATGAAGCGATGCGCCAAAAGATGAATGCTGGGCATTATAATCAAGCAAGTTTACCTAAAGAGCAAATGGATACATTATTAACTCAATGGGGTTTTGAAACGGAAGAGCCAGAAGTGTATAAGGTCTTTAAAGAAAAAAGGAAATAGCCTACATCTGTTCTGGAACATCAATTCCCAATGCACGCATTGATTTACTCAAAGTAGCTGCAGTTAATATAGCCAAGTGAATTCTTAGATGCTTTTTATCTTCAGTCTCTGCATTATTAATAGAATGCTCTGCATAGAAACTATTAAACAATTTAGCTAATTCAAATGCATAAATCGCCACTTTAGAAGGGTCTAGGTTTTCTGCTGCTTCATTAATGGTATCTGGAAAATTAGACAAAGCAATGATTAAAGCTTTTTCTAGCGGGAGTAGGGTACTATCTTGAACATTGGCTGTTGTACCGGTCTTTCTTAAGATACTTTTAATTCTAGCATGTGTATACTGAATAAATGGACCAGTGAATCCATGAAAATCGATGCTTTCTTCTGGATTAAAGATCATTTTCTTTTTAGGATCTACTCTTAATAAGAAAAATTTCAATGCACCTAATCCAATCGTATTGTACAAGTTCGTTAATTGTGCTGGTGTGAAATCTGCCACCTTGCCTAGTGATTCTGTTTTCTCTTTAGAGATTTGAATCATTTCTGCCACCAAATCATCTGCATCCACTACAGTTCCTTCACGGCTTTTCATTTTGCCGGTAGGTAATTCCACCATTCCATAGCTTAAATGATATATACCATCAGCAGCAGGTAATTGTAGTTTTTGACAAATCAATTTTAAAACTTTGAAATGATAGTTTTGTTCGTCACCCACCACATAAATACTTGCATCTGTATTAAATTCTTTCTGCTTTACTTCTGCTAGTCCAATGTCTTGGGTAATATAAACTGAAGTGCCATCTTTACGACGTACAATCTTTTCATCCAAACCATCTGCAGTTAAATCAATCCAGACTGAACTATCCTCTTTTTGATAAAATACTTTTTTCTCCAATCCTTTTTCTACCAACTCTTTCCCTAATAAGTAAGTATTGCTTTCGTAATAGGTTTTGTAAAAATCAGAACCAATTTTTTGATATGTTTCATCAAACCCAGCATATACCCATGTATTCATTCTCTTCCATAAATCCATCGTTGCTGCATCTCCTTGTTCCCATTTCAATAACATTTCTTGTGCAGCTTTTTGAATAGGCGCTTCTTTTTCTGCTTCCTCTTTACTCATGCCTTTTGCAATCAATGCTTCTACTTCTGCTTTATATGCATCATTGTATTTCACATAATAATCGCCTACAAAGTGATCACCTTTTTGATGGGTATCATCAGGAGTGGCACCGTTAGCAAATAATTGCCAAGCAATCATGCTTTTACAAATATGAATACCTCTATCATTAACTATACAAGTTTTCACTACATCGTTTCCCTGTAAGGTTAAAATTTCCGCAATGCTCCATCCTAAGAAATTATTTCTAAGGTGTCCAAGGTGTAATGGTTTATTGGTATTTGGAGAAGAATACTCTACCATTATTTTTTTTGGTGAAG
>CANHUW010000124.1 GCA_947463975.1 Bacteroidota bacterium | reverse complement strand
TTTATGGTTCAACGCAAAACCCATTTTGTAGGGGGCTTTTTTTCGCGTATTTTTGTATGACCTCTAAGAAATTTTCCTAATTAAAAGACGGTCACATTAAAAACCAATTGAATGGGTATACCTCAATAGACAACTATTGCTGGAATTCCTTTTTCAATATTATATGAATTTTCAGTTATGGCAAAGTATATTTTTGTTACAGGAGGTGTTACAAGTAGTTTGGGTAAGGGCATTATTGCTGCATCTTTAGCTAAATTATTACAAGCAAGAGGCATTAGTGCGACTATTCAAAAATTTGATCCATATATTAATGTGGATCCAGGTACTTTGAACCCCTATGAGCATGGGGAGTGTTATGTAACAGAAGATGGTGCAGAAACAGATTTGGATTTAGGCCACTATGAGCGTTTTTTAAATACACCCACTTCACAAGCAAACAATGTGACTACTGGTAGAATCTATCAAACAGTGATCAATAAAGAAAGAGCTGGAGAGTTTTTGGGAAAGACTGTGCAGGTGGTACCGCATATTACAGATGAGATTAAACATAGAATGTTATTATTGGGCAAGGATGGTAAATTTGATGTGGTTATTACAGAAATTGGTGGAACAGTGGGAGATATCGAGAGTTTGCCTTTCGTAGAAACAGTTCGTCAAATTCAATGGGAATTGCCAGAAGAAGATGTGATGGTAGTTCATTTAACTTTAATTCCATACCTAAAAGCTGCAAAAGAATTAAAAACAAAACCAACACAACATAGTGTTAGAATGTTGAGCGAAACGGGTGTACATCCAGATGTAATTGTTTGTAGAACAGAAGAACCTTTGAATGATGATATTAAAAGAAAAATTGCATTATTCTGTAATGTAAAAGCAGGTGCAGTGATTGAAGCAGCAGATGCAAGTACTATTTACGAAGTGCCTTTATTGATGCAAAAAGAAAAGCTAGATGAAATTGTTTTAAAGAAATTACATCTAGAAGCAAAATCTGCGCCAGATTTGACAAAGTGGAATGCTTTTCTAACTAAGTTAAAAAATCCAAAGAGCACCATTGAGATTGGATTGATAGGAAAATATATCGAATTACAAGATGCTTACAAATCAATATTAGAAAGCTTTATTCATGCAGGTGCAATGAATGAAGTAAAAGTAAAAGTGGTAAATATTCATAGTGAGACGCTAACTAAAGAGAATGTAAACGAGCAATTAAAAGGTTTACATGGATTATTGGTTGCTCCTGGTTTTGGTAACAGAGGTATTGAAGGTAAAATTGTGGCTGTTCAATATGCCAGAGAAAATAAATTACCATTCTTTGGTATTTGTTTAGGTATGCAAATGGCAGTGATTGAATATGGAAGAAATGTGTTGGGTTTACAAAAAGCACATTCAGTAGAAATGGATCCTAATAGTCCTGATCCGGTGATCAATATGATGGAGGAGCAAAAAAGAATTACCATGATGGGTGGAACCATGCGTTTAGGTGCCTATCCATGTACGATTACAGAAGGTACTTTAGCGCATCGTATTTATGGTGCAACACAAATTAGTGAGCGTCATCGTCATAGATATGAATTTAACAATGCTTATTTAACTGCTTTTCAAAACGCAGGAATGGTAACCAGTGGGGTAAATCCAGCAACTGGTTTGGTGGAAATTGTGGAATTACCTAACCATCCTTTCTTTATAGGTGTTCAATATCACCCAGAATTAAAGAGTACAGTGGAAGCTCCGGCTCCATTATTTGTGCATTTTATCGCTGCAGCCAAAGAACAGGCTTCAAAAAATTAATCGCCTTTTTGATGTCTATTTTCTGCTAACATTTGTTAGCTTTGTGACATGAAAAATATTCGAATTTTAACCTCAACTAGTTTGTTTGACGGGCATGATGCATCTATTAATATCATGCGTAGAGTGTTGCAAGAAAAGGGTGTTGAAATTATTCATTTAGGTCATAATCGATCAGCACTTGAAATTGTTACTGCAGCTATTGAAGAAGATGTTCATGGTATTGCCATAACTTCTTATCAAGGAGGTCATATGGAGTTCTTCAAATACTTGAGAACACTGCTCAATGAAAATGGATATAACCACATTAAAATTGTGGGTGGTGGAGGTGGAACCATTTTACCTAAAGAAGCGTTGGAATTAGAAAAGTTAGGTATTTCTAAAATTTATCTTCCAGAAGATGGATTAAAATTAGGCATTGAAGGGATGATTGATGATGTGATACGAATTTGCGGATATGAACTTAAAGCTATTCAAATTAAAAAGTTGCCTGTTTTAAGTTTCAAGAAAAAAATTGATCCAAGAAATTTAGCTAGACAGATAACTTTATTGCAAAATAATGGCGTACAAAAAAACAAAAAGAAAATTACAAAAAATATACCCATCATTGGTTTAACGGGTACAGGTGGTGCAGGTAAATCTACCGTATGTGATCGATTAATTCAATATTTTACCATAGCTAATCCTTCCAAAACAATTGCCATCATTTCCATTGATCCAAGTAAAAGAAAAACAGGAGGTGCATTATTAGGAGATAGAATTCGTATGAATGCAATTAATCATTCAAATGTTTATATGCGTTCTTTGGCTACAAGAACAGATAAAAGTAGTATTTCAGATTCAATAGATAATGTAATTGCATTATGCAAAGAGACGGGATTTGATCTAGTCATTATTGAAACAGCTGGTGTGGGTCAAAATGATGCATCAATTGTGGATCATGTTACAGTTCCTGTGTATGTGATGACTCCAGAATTTGGTGCACCCACTCAATTGGAAAAAATAAATATGATTGACTATGCTCAAATCATTGCAATAAACAAATTTGATAGAACAGGAGGCTTGGATGCTATTATTGATGTAAGAAAGCAATTTCGACGTTCGCATCACAGTTGGAATGCAGACGCAAGTGCCATGCCTATTTTTGGAACCATAGCCTCAAATTATAATGATCCAGGTATTCAAGCAATGTATAATTGCTTGGTAGAAATAGTGAATGAGCAACATGTAGTTGCTTGGGAAAAATTAGAATGGTCTTTTGATTATGATTCCAGTAAAACACCCCCTTCTATGCTTTCTAATAATCGAAAAAATTATTTAGGGGAAATTGTTGATGTGATTAGAAAAAATGATCAATGGATTACAGAACAAAAAGTATTGGCATCTAAATGGTATTGTTTTCAGGAGGTTTTAACCGATGCAGGATTAAGCAAAGAAAAAAAATTACTAGCAGCCAATAAGCATATTGAAAATATAATTGATGATCAAGTAAAAACAATTATTCATGAGTGGCCAACTATTTCTAAAGCTTATCAACAATCATTTTTAGAGTATGAGTTCAATGGAAAAAAAGTTAAACAAGTCTTGAATTTTGAAACGCAATCTGGTACAATTATTCAAAAAGTACAATTGCCAAAATTTAAAGACTGGGGAGATATCGCTGAATGGCATTTAAAAGAAAATTTGCCTGGATTTTTTCCCTATACTAATGGAGTGTTTAAATTCAAACAGGGAAATGAAGATCCAACTAGAATGTTTGCGGGAGAGGGTTGTCCAGAAAGAACCAATTTGAGATTTCACTTTTTAAGTAAGGGCCAATCTGCCATCAGATTATCCACTGCTTTTGATAGTGTAACTTTATATGGTCATGATCCTGAAAAAAGATTAGATGTTTTTGGTAAAATAGGTAATGCGGGAGTAAGCATTGCTACCATTGATGATCTAAAGAAATTATATAGTGGATTAGATTTGAATAGTAAATCTACATCAGTAAGTATGACCATTAATGGCCCGGCACCCATTTTAATGGCACAGTTTTTTAATGCTGCTATTGACCAAGCTTGCGAAAAATATATTACTGAAAATAAATTATGGCCGCAGGTTAATAAACAAATAAAGCTTCTTATCAAAGACAGGCCTGGATACACTAACCTCACTAAAGACAAACCATTACAAGAGTGGCATAATGGCTTAGGATTAAATTTATTAGGTATTTCAGGGGATCAAGTACTACCTTCTGAAGTGTATGAAGAGATTAAAAAGAATGTATTATCAAATGTTAGAGGAACCTTACAAGCAGATATCTTAAAAGAAGATCAAGCTCAAAACACCTGTATTTTCTCCACAGAGTTTGCATTAAAAATGATGGGGGATGTTCAAGCGTATTTTGCTGAAAATAAAGTAAGACATTTTTATAGTATTTCAATTTCAGGATATCATATTGCTGAAGCTGGTGCAAATCCAATTACGCAATTGGCATTTACCTTAGCTAATGGATTCACCTATGTTGAATATTTTATTAATAGAGGCATAGCAGTGGATGATTTTTGTCATAATCTTAGTTTCTTTTTTAGTAATGGAATGGATCCTGAATATGCCGTTATTGGAAGGGTGGCTAGAAGAATTTGGTCAAGGGTGTTAAAATATAAATATAATGCCAACGAACGTTCTCAAAAACTAAAATACCATATTCAAACCAGTGGTAGAAGTTTACATGCTCAAGAAATAAACTTTAATGATATAAGAACAACGCTTCAAGCTTTGTATGCCATTTATGATCAATGCAATAGTTTACACACCAATGCGTATGATGAGGCAATTACAACCCCAACAGAAGAAAGTGTAAGAAGAGCATTGGCCATTCAATTAATTATCAATAAAGAATTAGGCACTACTAAAGTGGAGAATTTTCAACAAGGAAGTTTTTTAATTACCGAATTAACTGATTTAGTTGAAGAAGCAGTTTTGGCCGAATTTGATAGAATCAATCAAAGAGGTGGGGTATTGGGTGCGATGGAAAGA
>CANHUW010000123.1 GCA_947463975.1 Bacteroidota bacterium | reverse complement strand
GATCCTCATTTTGAAATGCCCTTATCAATGCATGATGCCAATGAGCCAGCATCTAATGGTAGTTTATTGATTGCTCCTTTTGGTAAAGGCAATATGGTATATGTAAGTATTACTTTATTTAGACAGTTGCCTGCAGGTAATCCAGGAGCGTATAAATTGTTAGCAAATTTGGTGGAGTTGCCAAAACGCTAGGGCTATATACATACTAGGATTCATCACCCAACCATTTCATTTTGGTGGCGATGAAGTATACAATCAAACCTAAGCTAATCACAGTTAATCCACCTAACATCATTTTTTGTCCAGTAGAAATAAAGATGGTTACCCATATGGCTACTGCAATGATTAAAGGGAGGGGATAGAGTGGCATTTTCCATGGGAAGAAATCTTTCCCTTTCCTCTTTACGAGCAACATTAATCCAATGGCTTGACCAATAAATTGAATCAAGATTCTCATGGCTAAAATGGCGTCAATCACTTCTTTTAGTCTAAATAATAAACTAAAAATAAATGCAATACCACCTAAGACCAATAAGGATCTATGAGGAAAATGTAATTTGGGATGTAGTTCTGCAAAATAAGAGAAGAATGAATTGTCTTTAGCTGCTGCATAGGGGATTCTGCTATATCCAAGTGTTGCTGCAAATAAAGAAGCAAATGCAACTAATAAAATTAAGATCGTCACAATAGCACCTGCATTGGCTCCATACAATACCTGTATATAAGCACTAACTACATACTTACTTTCAACAATGGTTTCAAATGGTAATACACTGGCTACGCTGATGTTCATTGCTAAATATAAAATGGCAATCCCCGTAATGGAGATAAACATACTTCTTGGGATATTCTTACTAGGATTTTTAATCTCTCCTCCTAAATGACATACATTATAATATCCAAGGTAGCTGTAAATAGTTTTTACACTCGCAAAACCCAATGCTGCAGCAAAACCATGTTTCATTTCAAAGCCATCATTGATATGTTGAATAGGAGCCAAGAAATTTCCATGTGCAATGCCTCCAAAAATAATCCATAACATAGTAGTTAAAACACCTACCCATAAAAAAACTGAGATTTTCCCAATCGATTCAATTTTTCTATACAACAAACTAATCACTAATATAACCACTGCGCCACTCACCATTTTTTCTTGAATAAAGGAAAAATGAAAAAAGTAATTGGCATATTGAGAAAAACCAATGGCAGCAGAAGCAATTACTAGAGGAGCCTGGATCATTGTTTGCCAAACAAACAAAAAGCTCATTAACTTACCCCATTTTTTTCCATATCCTTCTTTCAAAAAATGAAAACTTCCCCCAGCTTTAGGAAGTGCTGCACCTAATTGACTCCAAACCATTGCATCTAAATAAGATAAAACTGCACCTGCTATCCATGCGTACAAAAAATAGGGGCCGCCCATAATTTGCGCCACCACACTTAATACAACGAATGGCCCAATACCTACCATGTCAATCATGTTAATGGCAGTTGCATGTAAAAGGCTTAATTTGCGCTCCAGTTTGACATTCATGCTTTATCTAGTATATTTAGTGAATAGAACAACAAGATAATACAATTACTAAAAAAAATGGACGCTAACTTTAAAACAGTAGATTGGGCAAATGGTGCTAGTATATATGAAGTAAATATCCGTCAATACACTGTAGAAGGAACCTTTAAAGCTTTTGAAGCACATATTCCAAGATTAAAAGACATGGGGGTGGATATTTTATGGTTGATGCCCATTACGCCCATCAGTCAAGTGGGAATGAAAGGAAGTTTAGGAAGTTATTATGCTTGTAGCAGTTACACTAAAATTAATCCTGCGTTTGGAAAAGAAGTAGATTTAATTTCTTTAATCCAAAAAGCACATTCATTGAATATGAAAGTGATTATTGATTGGGTAGCAAATCATACAGGTAGACATCATGAATGGATGGAGCATCATCCTGATTGGTTTTCTCAAGATGCAGAAGGAAATTTTACAGAAAGAAATGGCTGGGAAGATGTGGTGGATTTAAACTTCAATAATGCTGCAATGAAGGCTGCTTTGCAACAAGCCATGCATTATTGGGTCAATCAATTTGACATAGATGGATTTAGATGTGATATGGCACATTTGGTTCCTTTGGATTTTTGGAAAGCGGTTAGAACATCTTTTAAAGATGCAAAACCTTTGTTTTGGTTAGCTGAATGTGAAGAACAATCGTATCATCAGGTTTTTGATGCAACATATGCATGGCATTGGATGCATGTATCGGAAAAAATAGCTAAAGGAGAAGCAGGGGTGCATGATATTTATACTGTCTTACACGATTATGCACAATATCCTGCAGGTGCAATCAAGTTATTGTATACCAGTAATCATGATGAAAATAGTTGGAATGGGACTGAGTATGAAAAGTATGGTGCATCAGCCAAGCCTTGGGCAGTATTTGCACATACTTGGAAGGGTATGCCATTAATGTATAGCGGTCAAGAACTTCCAAATACAAAGAGATTAAAATTTTTTGACAAAGATCCTATAGATTGGGTCACTGCTCCAGTATTACACGACTTTTATAAAACGCTACTGCATGTAAGAAAGGATCATCTAGCATTGGTGCATGGGGATACTTTTATTTTACCTAGCTCGGATCACAATGTGATGGCTTATATAAGGCATCATCAAGATCATGTGGTTTTGGTAGTATTGAATGTTTCTAAAGAACATATCACCATCCAATGTAATCATGAATTACTAAAAGGGCAATTTAGGCAGGTATTTTCTGGGATGCAATATCCATTTGATGGATATATTTCTTTTGAATTAATGCCAGGAGATTATTTTGTGTACACCAAGGTTTAGCTATTTCGCTTTTCATGCTGGTAGGCAATAAACTCCATCATTTCACTTAAATCAAAACTACTGAGATTTTGACTGGATTTCAATCCAGCTTTCTGAGCAACCAATACGCCATACTTGCAATCATCAAATCCATCCATTTCGTGGGCATCGGGGTCAATAGAAATTAATACATCCTTACTCACTGCTTCTTCGATAAATCTCCAATCCATATCCAATCTTCTTGGGTGGGCGTTTAATTCCAAAACAACATTATGTTCCGCACAAGCTTCAATAAGCGTAGTATGATCCACAGGGTAACCCTTTCTACTCAATAATAAACGTCCAGTAGGGTGTCCTAGGATACTAGTATAAGGATTCGCCACTGCATTCAGTAAACGCATCATGGCTTTTTCTTCGGTCATTTTTAAATTAGAATGGATAGATGCAATCACGATATCAAATAAGTCTAAAATTTCTTCTGGGTAATCCAAGCTTCCATCATTTAAGATGTCGGACTCAATACTTTTAAAAATGACGAAGGGGGCTAATTTTCTATTTAAAGTATCAATCTCTTTATGTTGAGCGATAATTCTTTCTGCAGATAAACCATTGGCATAAAAAGCAGATTTAGAGTGGTCGCTAATAACCAAGTATTCGTATCCTTTTTCGATAGCTGCTTTAGCCATTTCTTCAATGGAATGGATTCCATCACTCCAGGTGCTATGTGAATGTATGATTCCCTTGATGTCCGAAGTTTGGATACTTGTAGGCAAGCTTTTTTTATTGGCCACTTTTTCTAAAATAGAAGCATGCTCTCTTTGTGCTGCTGGAATATAACCCAGCGCTAGAGCATCAAAAATTTCTTTTTCCTGGCTAAATGTAGCCGATGCTAATGATGCAGTTGGATATTGTGGTAAAGCAATAATAGATTGCCAAAAATTTGCACTTGATGATAACCTAAACTGATTGAAAATAAATTGATTAGCACTAGAAAAATACCATCTAATTTCAAACTGATCGGACCCTTTTGAACTTAAATAGTCTTCCTGACGGGTACATTCAAAGTTTTTCTCAGTCAAAAATGTGGATAATTTTTGTTCAGAAAGGGTGGTGAGCACCTCTAAAAAATCCAAACTTTCCATTTGTCTGGCATATTCGCCCACAATGGTATGTTGTTCGTTGGGAAAATTTTGACTTAATGCGACTAATAAGGAAGCAGTAATATTTTCTAATTCTTGGTATAAATAACTTCCTTGATGTTGTACATAAAACTCTAAAGCTTCTTTAATATTCTGTTGTGACTTTGCACCAAAACCTTTGTAATTAATTAATCTATTTTCATCACATGCATATAATAATTCACCCACGGATTCTATTTCTAATTCTTTCCAAATGGTTGCAATTTTTTTTGGACCAAGACCTTTTATCTTGATCATTTCAATAATACCTGGTGGAGTTTTTTGAATGTACTCATCCAAAAGATCTAGATGTTTTGTTGCAATGATGGATTCGATTTTTTTACCAATTGCTTCACCAATACCTCTAATGGAATATAATTGAGCGGACGCCATTTCTGTAATTGGATCCGTAAGCTTATCTAGTGTAAAAGCTGCGTTGGCGTAGGATTTGATCTTAAATGGGTTCTCACCATGGATATCCATTATTTTACTCAGTAAACTAAAATATTCTGCAATCTCATAATTGTGCATGAGATCAAAGTTAATCCTTAAACCTAACTCAAAAAAAAATCCCTCCGACGAATCGGAGGGACCTTGAATATTATCCGAGGATAATTATTTCTTTTTAGCAGCCTTCTTAGCAGCTTTCTTCTTAGGAGCAGCTTTTTTAGCAGCTTTCTTAGGAGCAGCTTTCTTAGCAGCTTTTTTAGGAGCAGCTTTCTTAGCAGCTTTCTTCTTAGGAGCAGCTTTTTTAGCAGCTTTCTTAGGAGCAGCTTTTTTTACAGCTTTCTTAGCAGCTTTTTTAGGAGCAGCTTTC
>CANHUW010000122.1 GCA_947463975.1 Bacteroidota bacterium | reverse complement strand
GAATGCAAAAGATAGCTACAGGAAGAAAATGAATATGAATCCCAATAGCTATCAAGGGTATATCAATCAGATGAAGTATAATTATAACTTACAGTATGTTAGAAATACATTGCAATTAAATCAAGGTTTTACCAGTACTCAAAAAGAAGACAGTACTAATCATCCTGTATTTAGTGAAATTGGATTTTTAGCAGGTATTGCAGAGACAGATTGGAGCTGGTGTCCAAGTGTGGCTGATTTTGACAATGATGGAAAAAGAGATATGATTATTACCAATGGTTATCCAAGAGATGTGACCGATAACGATTTTATATCCTATAGACAAGATTTTGGGACTTATGCAAGTTGGGAAACCTTATTGGAGAAAATTCCGCAGATTAAAATTGCCAATTATGCTTTTAAAAATAATGGCCAATTGAGTTTTGAAGATGTTACAGAAAGCTGGGGAATGGATTTACCTACTTTTTCAAATGGCGCAGTTTACGTGGATTTAGACAAAGATGGCGATTTGGATTATGTAGTGAATAATATAAATGATATTGCTTCTGTTTATGAAAACAATCAAAACAAACAAAAAGAAGTAAATAGTTATTTACAAATAAAATTAGAGGGCAATGCATTCAATAAAGATGGATTTGGTGCAGAGATCTTGGTATATTATAATAATGGGCAGTTTCAGTATTACGAACATTCGCCTTATAGAGGCTATTTAAGTTCTGTAGACCCCATTGCACATTTTGGTTTAGGTCAAGTAAAGCAGGTTGATTCCATTAAAATAATTTGGCCAGATCATCAACAACAAACGCTAAAGAATATTGCTATCAATCAGCAAATTACATTGAGTCATAAGGCATCAGCTATTTCAACCACTGATGCATTTGCTTTTTTATTCCATACTACTAAAAGTATGTTTACTAATCAAAGTGCTCAATTCATGCCAAGTTTTGTTCATGAAGAAGCAGATTATGTTGATTTTAATGTACAAAAATTATTACCCCATAAGTTATCGGAATATGGGCCTGGGATGGCTGTTGGAGATATCAATTTGGACGGATTAGATGATTTTGTAATGACAGGATCTTATCCAAATGCCGCAACATTGTTTTTTCAAGAAAAAACAGGAAAGTATAATGCCCGCCCATTGATGGATATCCATCTTGCAAAAAGGGAAGTAGCCGATGAAATGGCGCCTTTATTGTTTGATGCTGATAATGATGGGGACTTAGATCTTTATATAACAAGGGGCGGCTATGAAAGATCCCCAAAAACAAGCCCTTATCAAGATCAGTTTTTTACAAATAACGGGAAGGGTGTTTTCACGCTAGATACTTTAGCCATTCCTTCCAATTTCTCTAGTAAATCTTGTGTTAGAGCTGCGGATTTTGATCGTGATGGAGACCTAGATTTATTTTTAGCAGGCCGAGTGGAGCCTTGGGCATATCCTAAATCGGTAAGTTCATTTATTTACAGAAATGATTCAAAAAATGGCAAAACCGTTTTTACGGATATCACTAAACAAGTTGCACCAGGTCTTCATGAGATTGGCTTAATCTGTGATGCTATATTTACTGATTTTGACAATGATGGCTGGCAGGATTTGATTTTAGTAGGAGAGTGGATGTCTATTGAGTTTTTTAAAAACAATGATGGAAAATTTACCAATGTTACAAAAGCGTCAAATATTGCTCAACAAACTGGTTTCTGGAGTAGTATTGCGGCTGCTGATGTTGATAAGGATGGCGATATGGATTATGTAGTTGGTAATATGGGATTAAACAGTTTTTATAAAGCTTCAGAAAAATATCCTGCACAGATTTATGCAAGTGACTTTAATAAGGATGGAAATTTTGATGCAATACCTGTATTGTATTTAAAAACAAGTTTTGATAATCCAAAAATTCAGGCATTCCCTGCACACACAAGAGATGATATGATTAAGCAGATGATTAATATGAGAGCTAAGTTTCCCAATTATAATTCATATGCTAAAGCCACCATTCATGATATCTTAACAAAAGAGGAATTAAAAACTGCCATCGTAAAAAAGGCAACTAATTTTGCATCATCTATACTTATGAATGAGGGTGAAGGAAAGTTTAAAATGACAACCCTGCCTATTGAAGCACAGTTTTCCAATATCAATGGCATCGTTACAGATGATTTTAACCAGGACGGAAATATTGACCTACTATTGTCTGGCAATGATTATGGAACTGAGGTGTCCGTTGGAAGATATGATGCATCCAATGGTTTGCTATTAAAAGGGGACGGGAAGGGTAACTTTAAACCTACAAGTGCCATGGAGTCTGGTATCTTCATTCCAGGAAATGCAAAATCTTTGGTTAAGTTACGCTCGGCTTCTGGTAAATACCAAGTGATGGCTAGTCAAAATAGAGGCAACTTAATACTTCATGAATTAGATGCAGCCGTTTCTATGATGCGTTTAGAACAAAACGACATCGCAGCAATCTTGTATTTTAAAAATGGAGAAAAACAAAAAATTGAAATACCTTTCGGAAGTTCTTTTTTATCTGCCTCTTCGAGATTTATCAATATGAATTCATCGATTCAAAAAATCGAAATATTGAATCATCAGGGAAAGAAAAGAACAGTTAAGCTTTAAATTATACTATGAAAAAAGTACTTATTGGTTTATTTATTTTTAGTGTATTCATACAAGGTTGTAAAGAAAAAGAAATATTGCCTGCGGCGGATCCGGCATCTGTAAAGTATGTACACGAGATGTCAAAATCTTTAAACGATATTATCATTTATGATATCTTTTCTGCGCCAGTGGCTAGTAGAATATATGCCTACAGTACTATTGCTGCTTATGAAAGTAGCAGGTTTATGGATACGAGCTATAGATCTCTTACTACACAACTTAATGGATTCGATGCGCTTCCAACGCCAGACAAAAACAAACTATATGATTTTAGAATTGCCAGTGTAAGTGCATTTTACGCAGTAGTACAAAAGCTTACTTTTACAGGTGATTCTACCATGAAAGATCAAAAAATCATTATGGACTCTTTGCAAGTGGGTATTCCAAAAGTCATTGTAGATCGATCCATTCTATTTGGTAAATCAATAGCTACCATAATTTTAGACAGAGCTGCAAAGGATAATTATAAAATGATCCAAGGGATGGAAAGGTATACAGTTAAAGTAGACGATCCCTCTAAATGGAAAACTACAGCACCTGATTACATGGATGCAGTACAGCCCTTTTGGACAAAAATGAAACCATTGGTAATGGATAGTAGTGCTCAATTTGCGCCACCTAGACCTCCTGCATATAATTTAGAGAAATCCAGTGCTTTCTACAAAGACGTTAATGAAGTTTACTTGGTTAGAAAAAACCTTACCCCACAACAAAAAGAGATCGCTTATTTTTGGGATGACAATGCATCCGCAAGCACACACATAGGGCATTTAAGGTATACTACTAAAAAACCAAGTCCAGGTGGACATTGGATTAATATAACTTCTCAGGCGAGTCAACAAATTAAACAAGGCTGGGTAGCAGCTGCTCAAACTTATGCAATGACTTCTATTGCCATGTTTGATGGGTTTATTTCTTGTTGGGACGAAAAGTATAGAAGTGAGTATCTGAGACCCATTACAGTCATCAATGAATCTGTTGATCAGAATTGGGAGCCCCTTTTGCAAACCCCTCCTTTTCCTGAATATACAAGTGGGCATAGTGTAATTTCTTCTAGTATTGCTAGTGTGTTGACGAAAATTTTCGGTGAACAATTTGCTTTTACCGATTCATATGAAAAGCCGTATATACAAATTGTTAGAAGTTTCAACTCTTTTAAGGAAGCATCTGAAGAAGCCTGTGTGAGTAGATTATATGGTGGAATTCATTTTAGAACAGCCATTGAAGAAGGAAGAAAACAAGGCAATAACCTAGGGGCATTTATCAATACCCGTATTCAATTAAAATAAATTTACAATGGGATTTAGGTTTTTAAAGTTCTTTTTAATGGTTAGTATTTTTGTTTTTATGCATGTTTCAGCAACATCACAAGGTTGTGTAGCTATAAGAACTGTTGGTGGATTGAATACCATGGAACATGCCGGTATGATGCATATGGGAATGGATAGTAATCATGCAATGCTAGCTCCAAAAAAATGGGATTTTAATATGTCCTATAGATACTTTTTTTCTTATAGACATTTTAATGGCACTGAAGAACAAAAGCAAAGAGTAATTGATAGTACAGAAGTAAGAAATTTTAATCGTACTATAGATCTTTCATTGGTTCGAACGATTAATGATCAATGGAGTATTGGTGTAGCATTGCCTTTGATTTATAATGAGCGTTCATCAAAATATGAGCATATAAGTAATTTGCCTACTAGTCCAAGATTTGTAACTTCTGCCGGAGGTATTGGAGATGCTAGAATTACTGTATATAAATGGTTGTGGGCACCTAAGCCTGGCCGTAAAGGAAACTTAATGGGTGGTATTGGATTGAAATTACCTACTGGTAATTACAAGGCTGTGGATGATTTTACCTATAAATTAAACGCAACAAGAGTTGGTCCAGTAGATCAATCCATTCAATTGGGAGATGGCGGATTGGGTGTTACACTTGAATTAAGTGCATTTAGACAAATTAATAATGCTTGGAGCTTATATGGGAATGCGTTTTATCTAGTTAACCCAAGAGATAATAATGGAGTGAGTACAGCAAGAGGTGGCACTCCAACTGCTGCAGCTATTAAATACACATCTGATGTAATGAGTGTGCCAGATCAGTATTTAATCAGAGCTGGATCAAACTTTACTAAAAATGCTTTGACTTTGTCATTAGGTGCAAGATATGAGTGTATCCCAACTTTTGATTTAATTGGAAAGAATAGCGGCTTT
>CANHUW010000121.1 GCA_947463975.1 Bacteroidota bacterium | reverse complement strand
GTTAATTCCACCCCCAATAATGACTATCTCCATAAGCTTAATCTAGATTACAAATATACATTAAACCACTTGGAATCCTTTGGCATATGGATCGTCTTTAGGATTGATGGAAATGGTATTGAATCCATAAATCTTAGCCCAACCTTCGATAGAAGGTATAATGGCTTGATGCTCCCCCAATTCGGTAACTTGCTCCACTTTCCCTATAAAAACTGATCCTATAATACTTTCATGCTTAAATGGTTCTCCTTGTTGAAGCTTCCCCTTGGCATGCCAATGGGCTAATCTTGCAGATGTGCCCGTACCACAAGGAGATCGATCAATGGCTTTGTCTCCATAAAAAACAGCATTTCTGGCAGTATTGGATGGATCTAATACCTTGCCTGTCCATAATATATGTGAGCAGCCATTAATCGTTGGGTCTAATGGATGAACAAAAGAATGGGCTTGATTAATTCGCTTTCTTAATTCACCGCTCCATGCAATTAATTGCCCCGCTGTATAATGTTCAACCCCTTTAAAATGTTCTTGTACTTCCACAATAGCATAATAATTCCCACCATAACACACATCAATATTCAACATGCCTAAATCTGGACATTCAATTTGCAAATTTTCTGCTGCTAAATAAGATGCAACATTGGTAAGCTTAACCGATTTTACTTTATCTCCTTCCATCGTATATTCAATCTGCACTAAACCTGCTGGCGCTTCCATTCTTACTTTACCTGGCACTTTGGGTTGGATTAATCCAGCCTCAATAGCTACTGTAATAGTACCGATGGTTCCATGTCCACACATCGGCAAGCAGCCACTGGTTTCTATAAATAAAACTGCCACATCATTTACAGGATCATGTGGCGGGTATAAAATACTCCCGCTCATCATATCATGACCACGAGGTTCAAACATTAAACCTTGTCTTATCCAATCATATTCGCGTAAAAAATGTTGCCTTTTTTCACTCATATTGTTACCCTCCAAAGCTGGACCTCCATTCACCACCACTCTTACAGGGTTGCCACAGGTATGCGCATCGATACATTCAAAAATGGACCCCGATAATTGGTACTTACCAAAACCTGGGGTATTAATAGGATTAGTTGTTGCCATAGACTAAAATTAATACTTTTGGTAATTGCTTTCTTAAAACTTTTTTATGGAAACCTACGGTAAGATATTGATTATAGCGATGCCCCTTTTCTTAGCCTTTGTATTATTTGAAAAATGGTATGGATGGAAAAAGGGTTTTGAAACAGTGAGAACATTGGACATGATCTCCAGTTTAAGTTCAGGGGTCACTAATACTACCAAAGATGTTTTAGGCATAAGCATTGCCATCATTAGCTATGAATGGCTGGTGCAACATATTGCAGTATACCATGTTCAATATAGTTGGTTATTGTATGTCATTGCATTTATTGCATTGGACTTCTCTGGATACTGGGTGCACCGATTAGCCCACAGTGTTAACTTTTTCTGGAACAATCATATCGTACATCATAGTAGTGAAGAATTTAACTTGGCTTGTGCTTTAAGACAAAGCATTTCAGTGTTTGTAAGAATTTATACTGTACTACTTTTACCAGCTGCTTTATTGGGAGTTCCCTCAAAAGTAATTGCCATCGTTGCTCCACTACATTTATTTGCTCAATTTTGGTACCATACTAGACATATTGATAGAATGGGTTTATTGGAATACATTATTGTAACACCCTCTCATCATAGAGTACATCATGCCATTAATCCTATTTATTTAGATAAAAATTTTGGACAGGTATTTATTTTTTGGGATCGTTGGTTTGGCACTTATCAAGAAGAATTAAAAGATACTCCATGTGTTTATGGGATTACAAGACCAGTGAAAACTTGGAATCCTATTAAAATCAACTTCATGCATATGTGGCTACTCATAAAAGATGCATGGAGAACAAAGGATTGGAAAGCTAAATTCACTATTTGGTTTAAACCACTTGGATGGAGACCTGCCGATGTTGAAACAGCTTATCCAGTAGAAAAAATTAAAGACGTTTATCATTTTGATAAATATGATACCGATGCCCCTAAAGGCATGCAAGTATTTTTATGGTGTCAGTTATTTAGCTTGTTGTTATTGGTAAGTTACTTGTTTGGCAATGTAGCAAGTATTGGACACAGTAATATTTTTATTTACGGCGCTTTTATTTTTGCACAAGTATATACATTGACTGAATTCATGGACAGAAATCCAATGGCCTATATTTTTGAAATCATCAAAAATGCTATTTGCATTGGAGGTGTAATCTATTATGGCGGATGGTTTGGATTAGAAAAAATATGGCCAATGAGTAGCTATATTTTAATAGCATACTTTATCATTTGTGCTGCAGTAGTAACCACTTATTCCATCCAACCTACTTCAAAGCATCCTTTGACAGCTGCCCATCAATAGATCTCCATATTTTCAATGGATTTGCGTTTTGCAATGCTTCTGGCAATAGCTGATCAGGCCAATTTTGATAAGATACTGGTCTTAGCCATCTTTTTACTGCTTTTACTCCCACTGCAGTAAATCTACTATCTGTGCTTGCAGGATAAGGTCCACCATGCACCATACTATCACAAACTTCAACACCAGTTGGCACACCATTAATGACAATTCTTCCAGCCAATAAAAAAGATTGATTTAATAAAGCTTTATTTTCTTGAAGATCTTTATCAGTTCCCATGATAGTGGTACTAATTTGTCCTTTTAAGGAAGACCAAACACTTTTTAATTCATGTAGATCTTTGCATTGTACCAAAATACTATACGGACCAAACACTTCTTCTGCTAATAATGGATTTGCTAAAAAAGTGTTCGCATCCACTGTTGCTAAAACTGGATAAGCATTTTCTGCATCAGGATTTTGATCGGTATATACACAAACGCCTTTTTGCTCCATAGCTATTTTACTATTTTTTAAATATGCTGCTTGAATACCCGAATGCAACATACTAGCGGGTGTATAGGCTTTCATTGCGTTGGCTAAATGATGTGCAAAATCATTTAAAGCTTTTGATTGTATGCCAATTAAAATTCCGGGATTGGTACAAAATTGTCCCACACCCAATGTGATAGAACCTGCATATTGAGTGGCAATGGTTTCAGCTTGTGCAGCAATAATATCTTCTAATAAAATAACCGGATTCACACTACCCATTTCCGCAAAAACAGGAATAGGATTTTTTCTTGCAGTGGCATAATCTAATAAAGCTCTTCCTCCAACTCTTGAGCCAGTAAAACCTACCGCAGCAATGGCTTCATCTTGTACCAATGCTTTACCTAAATCTATTTCATTGATGGACAATTCAGCTGCAGATACATGTTGAAATACATGGGTAGGTAATTTACAATCTACTATTGCTTTTTGAATTGCTGATGCAACTAATTTGGAAGTATTAATATGTGCTGGATGAGCTTTCACAATTACAGGGCAACCCACCGCTAAAGCACTAGCCGTATCACCGCCTGCAGTAGAATATGCAAATGGAAAATTGCTTGCACCAAATACCACCACTGGACCCATTGGTTGAAACATACTTCTTATATCTGGCTTTGGAGGTGTTTTAGTAGGCACTGCTGTTTCAATAGTTGCATCTACATAATCTCCTTTCAATAACATAGCAGCATACATGCGCAATTGATAACAGGTACGACCTCTTTCTCCTTGTAATCTTGCAGCAGGTAAATTGGTTTCTCGACTCGCTGTTTCAATTAATTCATCTCCTAGAGATTCAATATTGGTCGCAATAGCTTCCAGAAATGCAGCTCTTTGTTGATGTGAAAAAGAAATGTATTGCTCAAATGCAACTTGTGCATTTGATGTTATCGTTGATAAAGACATAATTATAATGTATGAAATTCTGGAAGTGTAGGCCTGTTTTTAATTCCGTGATCAATGATTGCTTCAATGCGTTTACGCTCTTCTCCTTCTAAAACCAATCTTGGTCTTCTTACTAATTCTGACCCAATGCCACATTTCGCTTCAGCTAACTTAATATATTGCACTAGTTTGGGATGGATGTCTAATTCCAATAAAGGCATAAACCATCTGTATATTTTAGTAGCTTCTGCAATATTTCCTGCCAAGGCTAAACGATACACAGCAACCGTTTCTTTAGGGAAAGCGCAAACCAATCCAGCTACCCAACCATCAGCACCTAATAATAATTCTTCTAAAGCCAATGTATCTACTCCACATAAAAGTTTGAATCTGTCTCCAAATGCATTGCGCATTCTGGTTACGTTAGATACATCTCTCGTAGATTCTTTCACCGCTTGAATGTTTTTTACGTCCACCAAATCTCTAAACATATCAATGGTCACTTCAATCTTATAATCTACTGGATTATTATAAATCATAATAGGTAAATCTGTGCTAGCAGCAATGTCTTTAAAATATTGCACTGTTTCTCTGTGGTCAGATTTATAACGCATAGGCGGTAATAACATCAATCCTTTTGCACCCCATGCTTTTGCATACAAAGCTTGCTCAATAGCTACACTCGTACTTCCTTCAGCAATATTAATTACGACTGGAACTTTCCCATTCACGTGAGCTACTGCTGTTTTTACTAAAACTTCTTTTTCTGCAGTACTTAAGACACTGGACTCTCCTAGGGTTCCTCCTAGAATAATACCCTGCACACCTGCATCTAATTGTGCTTGAATATTTAACTTAAATAAATCTAAATCTAATTCGTCTGATGCAGTAAATTTGGTAGTCACTGCAGGGAAAACACCTTTCCAATCAATAGCCATAAAAAATATTTTAAGAGGTTATTATTCCACTCAAAATACAAAAATTTGCTTAATTAATCAACTAGCTCGCCTTCTAAATCATAATCATATGCCTTGGTGATTTTAAC
>CANHUW010000120.1 GCA_947463975.1 Bacteroidota bacterium | reverse complement strand
GAACTCTTCACGTGTTACTACGTTTTCTTCTGTTCCTCCGAAATTTAACTTTGCCATTTTACTTTGAGTTTAATTAATATTTAAATTTTTGTTTTTTGTTATGTTTATTTTTTAGAACTGTCTCTTTATAGAGACTCGTCATTGTTACATGGTAAATACCGCTTCTCTTTTTCCTAAATATTCATTCTCTATCACTTCCTCTCCTGGTTCTCTTTTTTCAAAGTCTTTTAACTTCTCATGAAACCCTGCACTCTCTTTAATAATGGCCACTCTTGCACTTCTTACAAATTCCACCAACCCAAATGGTGCCAAGGCTTCCATTAATCTATTGGTTTCTTCTCTATGTCCTGTTGTTTCAAATACTATAAAGTCTTTTCTAATCGCCACTGCTCTTGCACCATACTCTCTTAATAAGCGTTCTACTTTTACTTTCTCAGTAATCTCTTCACTCAATACTTTATACAATGCCAATTCCTGCCATACAATTTCATCGTTAGTATTATAGTATGCTTTTAATACCTCTACTTGCTTTTCAATTTGTCTTACTACCTTATTCACCACATCTCTAGTCTCCATTACAACTATAGTAAAACGATGTATACCTTGCACTTCTGAAGGAGAAGTGTTCAAGCTTTCTACATTTATTTTTCTGCGCGAAAAAATAATCGCAATACGATTTAACAAACCCACTTGGTTTTCGGTGTATACCGTGATCGTATATTCTTGTTTTTCTTCGTTCATACTAATTTCTTTTTTACATTTTAATGCTCTTTCGAGTATTTAATACCATTTTTAGATATTTGACCTCATTTCATTCGGTCGAATCAGTCTCAAGTTTACTTGAGCCTGATTTCACTCACAGAGCAACCCTGTGGTACCATGGGGAATACATTGTTTTCTTTGCCAACCATTACTTCTAATAAGAAAGAACCTTTAGATTCCAGCATGGTTTTTACCGCTGTTGCTAAATTTTCTCTCTTTTCTACTTTCTCGCCAGCAATACCATATGATTTTGCCAACATGATATAGTCTGGACTTTGTATGTCTACAAATGAATAGCGTTTGTCATGGAACAATTGCTGCCACTGACGCACCATTCCCAAAAACTGATTATTCAAAATCAATATTTTTACATCTACGCCTGTTTGCATGATGGTACCTAATTCTTGTAAGGTCATTTGAAAACCACCATCACCAATCACCGCGACTACTGTTCTATCCAATGCACCAAACTTTGCACCAATGGCTGCTGGTAATCCAAAGCCCATGGTACCCAGTCCACCAGAAGTCACATTGCTTCTGCTTTGATTAAACTGAGCATATCTACAAGTAACCATTTGATGTTGTCCCACATCGGTTACCATAATCGCTTCTCCCTTACTCACTTCATTCACAATACGTATCACTTCTCCCATGGTCATCTCTTCTGTCTTTGGATAAATTTCATCCTTGATACATTGATCGTATTCTTTTTGAGCGTAGTCTTTAAAAAGATTCACCCATTCTGTTCTAACTTTTTGTTCAATACCAAATGTTAACAATGGCAATGTTTCTTTACAATCTCCCCATACTCCCACATCTGCTTTTACATTTTTATCGATCTCTGATGGATCAATATCTAAATGTATAATCTTTGCTTGCTTGGCATATTTATCTAATCTTCCAGTGACACGATCATCAAATCGCATACCCACTGCAATCAACACATCGCATTCGTTGGTTAATACATTGGGTCCATAATTACCATGCATACCTAACATACCTACATTCAATGGATGATCCGTAGGCAATGCACTTAATCCTAAAATGGTCCAAGCAGCTGGTATACCTGATTTTTCTACAAATTTTTTGAACTCTTTTTCTGCGGTTCCTAAAATAACACCTTGTCCAAAAATGATCATTGGTTTTTTAGCCCCATTGATTAATGCGACTGCAGCATCTATATATTCTTTTCGAATAAGTGGTTTAGGTCTATAAGATCTAACATGATTACATGTTGTGTATCCTGGGTAATCAAATTTTTGTAATTGTGCATTCTTTGAAATATCAATCAATACCGGACCTGGTCTTCCGCTCTTTGCTAAATAAAATGCTTTGGCTAAAATATGTGGAATTTCTGTTGCATCGGTAATTTGATAATTCCATTTGGTTACCGGCATAGTGATATTGATAATATCAGTTTCTTGGAATGCATCTGTTCCCAATAAATGTGCATACACTTGTCCAGTGATACAAACCAATGGTGTACTATCAATCATCGCATCTGCTAATCCTGTTACTAAATTGGTAGCACCTGGGCCACTTGTTGCAAACACTACACCTACTTTTCCTGAAGTACGCGCATATCCTTGTCCTGCATGTATTCCACCTTGTTCATGTCTTACCAAGATATGCTTTAGCTTTTCGTGATAATCATACAATGCATCGTAGATAGGCATAATAGCACCACCAGGATAACCAAATATGGTATCCACCCCTTCCGCAATAAATGCTTCCAGTACTGCTTGTGATCCTGTTAATTGTTTTGCTTCCATAATCATTTATTAAATTTTCAGCGCTCAGTTCAATTAAAATGCTTTGCATTTTCTTGAACTTCACCCATCAAATTAAACCCGGCGGGTTTAATTTTCATCCGTTACACAACCCTCACTTGCAGTTTTTACTAATTTGGCATACTTAAACAATACACCGTTCGTTACTTTTAATACCGGTGTTGGTTGTGCAGCTCTTCTTTTAGCTATAGTTGCTTCATCTACTTTTAATGTCATGGTACGTTTAGGTACATTCAATTCTATGATATCATTATCTTCTACTAGTCCGATCAAGCCTCCTTTGTAGGATTCTGGAGTAATGTGACCAATCACAAATCCATGTGTGCCTCCACTAAATCTTCCATCAGTAATTAAGGCAACAGATTTTCCTAATCCTGCTCCAATAATAGCAGAAGTTGGTTTCAACATTTCTGGCATACCTGGCGCACCTACTGGTCCTACATTCTTGATGACTACTACATCACCTTCTTTTATTTTTTTAGAGTTGATGCCTTCTATTAATGCTTGTTCTCCATCAAATACTCTTGCAGGACCTTCGAACATATCTCCTTCTTTTCCTGAAATCTTTGCAACACTTCCACCCGTTGCTAAATTGCCATACATAATTTGAAGATGGCCTGTTGGTTTAACAGGATTTTCTTTTGGAAGAATTATTTTTTGCTGATCAAAATCTAAATCAGGTACATTAGCAACATTCTCTGCAATCGTTTTTCCTGTTACAGTTAAACAATCTCCATGTAACCATCCTTGCGATAACATATATTTCATTACTGCAGGTACACCACCAAAATGATGCAAGTCCTGCATTAAATATTTTCCAGAAGGTTTTAAATCTGCCAATACTGGTATTCTATCACTGATTGTTTGGAAATCATCAATGGTAAATTCAACCCCAACACTTTTTGCCATCGCAATCATATGCAATACCGCATTAGTACTTCCACCTAATACCATAATCACCGATACCGCATTTTCAAATGCTTTTCGTGTCATGATATCTCTTGGCTTGATATCTTTTTCTAATAATAATCTAATGGCTGCACCTGCATCTTTACACTCTTGTTGTTTCTCTGCACTCAATGCGGGATTAGAAGAAGAGTAAGGTAAACTCATCCCCAATGCTTCAATCGCTGATGCCATGGTATTCGCAGTATACATGCCTCCACAAGCACCTGCACCTGGACAAGCATTTTGTACAATGCCTTTAAAATCTGCTTCATCTAATTGTCCTGCAATTTTTTGTCCCAATGCTTCAAAAGCAGATACAATATTTAAATCCTGTCCTTTATAATGTCCTGGTGCAATAGTTCCTCCATACAACATAAGCGCTGGACGATTTAATCTACCCATCGCAATTAATGAACCTGGCATGTTTTTATCACAACCCGGTACAGCAATCAAGGCATCATAATATTGCGCACCACAGACTGTTTCAATACTATCTGCAATCACGTCTCTACTCACCAAGGAGTAACGCATACCCGGTGTACCATTACTCATTCCATCACTTACACCAATCGTATGAAAAGTTAATCCCACTAAATTTTGTTCCCAGATACTTTTTTTCACTTGATCAGCTAATGCATTCAAATGCATATTACAAGTGTTTCCGTCATACCCCATACTCACTACACCCACTTGTGCTTTATGTAAATCTTCATCTGTTAATCCAATACCATAAAACATCGCTTGCGCAGCAGGTTGTGTTGGATCTAAGGTGATGGTTTTTGAATATTTATTTAATTCCATAGTATATTGCTTAATTGAGGACGCTAATTATTATATGATAGTTGATTTATGTAAACGCTCATGTATTGGATGTGATTCTCCTTTTGCATGTCTTTCAATGTATTCACATATCATATCTCCCATGGCTGTTGTAGTATAACTATTCATTGGATCAATGTCTTTTGTAACAAAGCCATTGTTTAAACACCAGCTAACTGCTTCTCTGATTATTGCTGCTTCTTGATTTAAGGTGAAATGATCTAATAACATCGCAGCAGATAAAATAGAGCCTAATGGATTCGCAATATCTTTTCCTTTTGCTTGTGGATATGAACCATGAATAGGTTCAAACAAAGCCACAGTATTACCAACAGATGCAGATGGTAATAAACCTAAAGAAACTGCTAATACTGATGCTTCATCACTAATGATATCTCCAAATAAGTTCTCCGTTAATACCACATCAAACTGTGCTGGATTCAAGATAATTTGCATCGCTGCATTGTCTACAAATAAATAGTCCACTGCTACATCTGCATATTCTTTCGCAATAGCTTGTACTACTTTTCTCCATAAACGAGATGTTTCTAATACATTGGCTTTATCTACTAGCGTTAATTTCTTTCTTCTAATT
>CANHUW010000119.1 GCA_947463975.1 Bacteroidota bacterium | reverse complement strand
CAACAAATGACAAAACTGGCATTATTGTCATAAAACTGTTCCTGTGCTTCCGCCAATTGCTCCAGTACCTTATTATCCCAAGAATGCACATTTTCTAGGTTCAATACCAGGTTTTTAGGGCTTTTTGCCAAAATTGAATCGGTCAATTTGGTTAATTCTGGCACGAGATTTGAACTAAGGGTGGTATCAAGTATTTTGATAACGATAAATTTTTCCTTGAGTTCAGTTTGGTATTGCATAGTGGTTTAATAAAAGGTTAATAACTAAGGGGCTAAGACATACTTTAGGTTAAAAATATTCGTTTATATTGTATTAAGCACTAATTATTTTTATGGATAATAATTTTTCAACACAAGTTAAGGAAATCATTTCTTATAGTCGTGAAGAGGCCCTAAGATTAGGGAACGATTTTATAGGAGCCGAGCATTTAATGCTAGGTTTGATTAGAGACCAAGAAAATACGGCGATCATTGTTTTGAAACGCTTGAATGTGAATTTGAGTGAATTGAGAAAAGAAATTGAATTAGCCGTAAAGGATAAGTCTGGAAAGAATATTGCCAATATCAATAGTTTGCCCTTAACCAAGCAAGCGGAAAAAGTGATCCGCGTAACTGTTTTAGAAGCAAAGGCTTTAAAAAGCCCAATGGTAGAAACAGAACATTTATTATTAAGTATTTTAAAGAACAAAGAAAATATTGCTACACAAATTTTAAATCAATTTGATGTAGACTATGATTTATTCAGAAACGAATTAGGAATGGTAGGTGCTGAACCTTCTTCTCCTAAAAACCCCAATGCTGAATTTTCTGATGAACCAGAAGATGAATTTGAGGACGAGAAAAGAGGTGGTGGATTTGGAACTGGCGCAAAGGCTAAAGCAGGTACAGCAAATAAATCTAAAACTCCGGTACTAGATAATTTTGGCAGAGATATTACCAAGTTAGCAGAGCAGGATGCTTTGGATCCAATTGTAGGTCGAGAAGCGGAGATTGAGCGTGTGAGTCAAATTTTAAGTAGAAGAAAAAAGAATAACCCCATTTTAATTGGTGAACCTGGGGTGGGTAAGACTGCTATTGTAGAGGGATTGGCTTTGAGAATTGTTCAAAGAAAAGTGAGCAGGGTTTTATTTGATAAGCGAGTGATCTCTTTAGATTTAGCAGCGTTGGTTGCTGGTACGAAATATCGTGGTCAGTTTGAAGAAAGAATGAAAGCCATCATGAATGAATTAGAGAAAAACAGAGATGTGATCTTGTTCATTGATGAAATACATACGATTGTTGGAGCAGGAGGAGCAAGTGGCTCTTTGGATGCATCTAATATCTTTAAGCCTGCATTAGCTAGAGGAGAATTGCAATGTATTGGTGCATCAACTTTAGACGAGTACAGAATGCATATTGAAAAAGATGGTGCATTAGATCGTCGTTTTCAGAAAGTAATCATTGAACCACCAAGTGTAGAAGATACCATTACTATCTTGAACAATATCAAATCTAAATACGAAGATTACCATAGCGTCATCTATGATCAAGAAGCTATCGAAGCTTGTGTGAAATTAAGTGATCGCTATATGACAGATCGTTTATTACCAGATAAGGCGATTGACGTTTTGGATGAGGTAGGTGCTAGAGTGCATTTGAAAAATATTAGCGTACCTCAAGATATTGTAGAGCTAGAAAAACAAATCGAAGATGTTAAGGTAGAAAAAAACAAGGTGGTAAAAAGTCAAAGATTTGAAGAAGCTGCTAGCTTAAGAGATACAGAGAAGAAATTGGGGGAGGCTTTAGAAAAAGCAAAATTAGCTTGGGAAGAAGATAGCAAGAATGCAAGATTCCCGATTAATGAAGAAAATATCGCAGAGGTCATAAGCATGATGACGGGTATTCCTGTGAAGCGTATGGTAGAAGCAGAAAATACGAAGTTGAGAAAAATGGCCGATGAAATGCGAGGCATGGTGATTGGTCAAGACGATGCCATAGGTAAAGTAGTGAAAGCCATTCAAAGAAATAGAGTAGGATTAAAAGATCCCAAAAAACCAATTGGTACATTTATATTCTTAGGTCCAACTGGAGTAGGTAAGACTGAATTGGCTAGAGCTTTAGCAAAAAACATGTTTGACTCAGAAGAAGCTTTAATAAGAATTGATATGAGTGAGTACATGGAAAAATTTGCAGTGAGCAGATTAATTGGAGCGCCTCCGGGATATGTGGGTTATGAAGAAGGTGGTCAGTTAACCGAGAAAGTTCGTCGTAAGCCATATTGTGTTATTTTATTAGACGAAATTGAAAAAGCACATCCAGATATTTACAATATTTTATTACAAGTATTAGATGATGGTATTTTGACAGATGGCTTGGGTAGAAAAGTTGATTTCAAAAACACCTTGATCATCATGACTTCTAATATTGGTGCTCGTCAATTAAAGGAGTTTGGTGATGGAGTAGGATTTGCAACAGCTACAAGAGTGCAACAAACAGAAGAGAATAACCGTTCAGTTATTGAAAAGGCTTTAAAACGAACTTTCTCTCCTGAGTTCTTGAATCGTATTGATGATGTGATTGTATTTAATTCTTTGACAAAAGAAAATATCTTCTTAATCATTGATATTATCATGAAGCATGTAGTGGGCAGATTAGTAAATCTTGGATTGAATTTAGTGCTTACACCTGCAGCTAAAGAATTTATTGCTGAAAAAGGATACGATATACAGTTTGGCGCAAGACCTTTACACAGAGCCATTCAAAAATATATTGAAGATCCATTGGCGGAAGAAATCTTAAACTACAGTGTTAAACAAGGAGATACCTTAATAGCAGATATAGACAAAGATAAAGTTGCTTTGAGTTTTACCTTGCAGAAAAAAGAAAAGGAAAAAGCGCCAAAAACGCCAAAAGAACCAACAAAAGAATAATACAAATAATAGGCCTTTGAAAAGAGGCCTATTTTATTTAGTTCCCCATCTAAAACTTTCGTTTTTTAGGCCAGCTAAGTCTAGCACTCTATGCACAACCGTATAAGCAACCTCTTCTATGGTTTTAGGTTGGCTATAAAAACTAGGAGTGGCAGGACAAATAATACCACCTGCCAATGTAATGGTCTCCATATTTTTTATATGAATTAAATTATAGGGAGTTTCTCTTGCTACAATAATGAGTTTGCGTCTTTCTTTTAATACAACATCCGCTGCCCTGGTAGTCAAATCATCACTTATTCCACTGGCAATACGTCCCATGGTCCCCATGCTGCATGGTATTAAAATCATTGTATTGTATTGGGCAGAACCTGAGGCAAAAGGGGCATTAAAATCGTTTTTAGCATAGATTTGGAAAGGATATTGCGCATAGGCTTTGTTGCCCAATTCTGTCTCCCAAACATATTTAGCATTATCACTCATTACAATACCTACTGCATCCAATTGATCTTGGATTTGCACCAAACTATCTAAAAGGCATTTGGCATAAATGGAGCCACTAGCTCCTGTAATGGATACAATGATTTTATTCATATACTTATAACAAAAATAGGCACTAATTGTTGATTCTGTAGGACAAAAAAATCCCCCTCAAAATGAGGAGGATTTTACGTATTTGGAGGAAGATTATTTTACTTTATACATCTTCTCATAGTACTCATCTGCCATTCGATTACTATCAAATTGGAAACGAACATCTTTCATGCCATTTTGTGTAATTTGTCTCCAAGTATCTTTTTGATCATAATACATCGGTACAATTTGATCTTCCAATATTTTGTATAGTTCGTTTAAATCATAAGTATCTTGTTCCTCTGTACTCATGTTTGCATAATCAGCTTTTGGTACTACAAAACCATTATTCCCATGATTCACAAATTCTGGGATCCATCCATCATCTGTTGAAAAGTTAACGGCTCCATTCATCGCTGCGGTCATACCTGAAGTACCAGATGCTTCTCTTGGAACTCTTGGGTTATTTAACCAAACATCAGAAGCTTGCTTCATTCGCTTACTTAATGCCAATTCATAACCTACTAATACAGCAACATTATTATATTTCTTACTTAGGTGAACTAAATGATTGAATTGGTTAATGGCTGGATGATCTACAGGATAAGGTTTACCTGCAAATATTATTTGAACAGGGTGCTTTGTGTTGGCTAATAATTTTTCAAAACGCTCTACATCCCAAGATAAGAAATCTGCACGCTTGTATCCGGCAAACCTTCTTGCCCAAACAATGGTCAATACTTTTGGATCAAATTGCTTACCAGTTTGGTCTGCAACAATTTCAAAAGCGCGTTTCTTTAAATACCATTTTCTGTCATCAAAACCTGCATCATCTCCTGCTTCAGCAAATTTGTACAATTGCTTATCTGCCCAATAGCGCCAGTTTTGTGCATTGGTAATATGATCAATAGGGCAGATGCCATCATATTTCCCCCACATCTCTCTACTAACATGTCCGTGTAATTCAGATACACCATTGGCTTTTCTTGCAAAACGCAATGCAGCTAAAGAGTGATTGAATTGATCATCTTGAATACCCGTTAATTTTCTTACTTCATCAATACTTAATCCGCAGAAATAACCCATTTTATGACATAAATAAATATCATGCTTTTCGTTACCCGCTTCTTCTGGAGTATGTGTAGTAAATACCAATCTTTTTTTTACTTCATCCAAAGATTTAAACTTATTTAATAAATAGAATGCACTTGAAAAACCATGTGCTTCGTTTAAATGGTATACCTCTGGATTAAATCCAATTTCATCAATCAATTTTGCACCAGCTACACCTAATAAAATAAACTGAGCTACTTTAGTTGCAACATTCGCGTCATACAATCTATGTGTGATGGTTTGTGATACATAATCGTTTTCTGGTAAATCAGTACTCAATAAAAATAAGGGAGCACTGCAGAAAGTATTTGGTGCTAAATAAT
>CANHUW010000118.1 GCA_947463975.1 Bacteroidota bacterium | reverse complement strand
TAAGCAGCCGATTTAGCAACATTATCCAAAGGCGAATTATCAGCTAACAACTGACCAGCGGATTTCACAAAAGAGGTTTGTAAATATTGTCTGTACACATTTACATTTGAATTAATGTCTGCATCAAAAATATGTTTCACTAAATCATTCATCACATCAGCAACACTATATTCATTACCATATAATCTTGAGTTGGTAATTCTTTGAAGTGTATTTGGATGCAAGATTTGATCTAGTGCACTTGTAGACAATGCATTTAAGCTTGCTGTTACTTTATAATCTTCACCTCTTCCTTGATTAAATCCTCTTCTTTGTAATTGTAAATAAGGGAATACTTGTGCATCAGCATCATAAGCATTTGGTGCAAAAACATATTTTCCCAAAGAATTCATTGCTTTCTTTTGAATAGCTAATGGCACTGGAGTATATGGCTTTGTTGCAGATTTTTGATCTGGAGTAGATCGATCTACATAGATGCCACCAATATATCTGCTTGTAGCTGCTACCATATTTCTTCTTTGAGACAATAGGCTTCCATATCTAGATCGTAGTTCGGCATAAGATTTACCTGGCTTAGCATACTTTGTTACCAATTTGCCTAATAAGTTATTTACAATTTTAAATCGATCCTCACCATATGCAATAGCGTCATTGGTGAAATCATTTACGTTTACTCTAGGGTCAATACCTGAACCTGGAGCTCTCATATCATCACCATCATTTCCAAATGTTAATTTTGGATCTGTACTTCTAGCAAGAATTTTTGCTAAACCAGCTTCTTCTTCCTCTGCATTAAATGGAGTATAGCCATATTCGATAGCCCATAAATCGTATGGTCCTGCTTTTGTTGTATAGTAATCACCTTGTTTAGATTTATCTAAAGCAATATTAATAGCAGGGTAGTCCATAACAGAACCCATCAAACCAATTTTATGCGTGATAGCTGTATTATTCACTTCTGCAGGAGATAACATTTGGCTACTCTTCATATTATGATTCAATCCTAAAGTATGTCCCATTTCGTGCATGATCAAGTAGTTCAAAAATTGCTTATGCATTTCTTTGATCTCTTTATCGGATGCACCATTTAATTCTAATGTGGTTAAGCCAGCAGTATACTGTGCTTTTAATTCAGTTGCTAATGTGCAATAATCCTTCGTTTTCATGTGAGGGATTTGCATATCCGCAGGGGTTGCAGCATTACCGTTAAATAATTCATCATTAATTGGTGTAGCGCTTCCAGAGAACCATTCTACAGTAATATCAGTTCCTAAGATCTGACCTGTTCTTGGGTTAACAAAACTTGGTCCAATAGCACCGTAAGAAGGTTGAGAAGAAGCTACCCATCTGATTACATTATAATGAATATCTGCAGGATCCCATGTTGCAGTATCAGGCATGATTTTCATCATCACTGCGTTAGAGAAACCTGCTTTTTCAAATGCTTCATTCCATCTAGTACCTGCATCAAAAATAGCTTGTCTGTATTCTAAAGGAGTAGTGTTCTCAATCCAATACACTAAAGGTTCTACTGGGTCGCTAATAGCTGCCTTAGGATCTTTTTTCACCAAATGCCATCTGTTAATCATGTCTTTGTAGGGAACAGGGCTGATACTGGTTTGGTCATTTACTTCTTGAGTAAAGTATCCAATTCTTTGATCGTCTTTTCTTGGAACAAAATTATTTTCAGGCATCGCAATAAAACTATGCTGCATTCTTACTCTAACATATCTTGGGTCTGCAATATCAGCACCACCATTGGCCATCGTATTTGGATTGTCATAAGAAAGATCAACCACTACATCAGTGTTATCTGCGAAAGATCTTAATTGAGCATATTTAGATTTGCTTGTATTCAGTATGCCTAAATTAAAGATCATAGATGACATTGGACCTGGAGGGAAATTGGGCTTTACTGCATCTAATTTTTCACTTAAGAATAATCCATCTGCACTGACTAAATAACCTAAAGAATCTTCAATGCTAAATTTATCAGAAAAGAAAATGGCTTCTGGCTTATCCACATCAGCTGTTTTGCTAATTGGATTTTTCTTGTCGTAATATAGGCCTGTATTCACAATAGAGAATTCTAATTTATCGAAAGCTTTTTTGATTTTGAAAACCAAATTAGAACGGTGCATACTTTGATTCAAGAACAAAGTGGTAGGTCCGCTTATAGAAAAGCTTTGATAAATAAATTCTTTACCTAATTGATCTTTACGAATATACATTTGTACAGATCCAGTTGCAGTATCTTGAAATAATGTAAATAAACCTACATTTTTAGTTTGACCTTTTGTCTTGTCAGCTAATGTTGGTTTTTTAGGAGCCGCTTTTGCCGTATCTACTTTTACTGGACTTACTGGCGGGGTTACTTTTTGAGCATTTGAAACCACTCCTGTGGTAAGTGCTACTAATACAAACAACAATTTTCTCATAATCTATTCTTATTTTAAGTGCATCAAATTAATGTACTTCTTGCAAAAACTTAAACTTTTAATGGTATTTATTTTACAATGACCACTTCATCATAAGGTACCCTATGTCTTTCTCCCCAAATTCCAGCCTGGGTACCTTTGCCCACACTGATAATCATGTTTATTTCGGCCATTTCGGGAAGATTTAAAGCCTTTTTTACCCTCACAGCGTCAAATCCTTCCATTGGGCAGGATTCAAATCCCTCAGCAGCAATTGAAAGCATAAATGTCTGGGCGGCTAAGGCGCAAGATTTGTGCACTGTAATTCTTTGATCTGCTCTGCCTTTCATTCTGGTCATTGGTCTAAATGCTCCAATCAATGCACTTAAGGTTCTTCTAATTAAACTTAAAAATCCAAACTGGTCTGTTCCATAGGCTAAAGGCATTAATTTTCCATAATAGGTCATTAATTTATCTTGATTAGGGGTAGTTTCCCCTGTGACCCCTTTTTTGATGATATCCAAATGCCACTGTACTCTTTTTTTCCAATGATCCTGTCTTGTTACAAATACCACCATTTGTTTTGCAGATCTGGCAGCATTTTGATTCAAGCAATATTCATGAAAATCTTTTTGTAAGGCTGGATCTTTGATCCAGTAAAATTCCCATAATTGCATATTACTGCTATTTGGAGAGAGTATTGAGCGCTCTAAACTTCTTTTGATGACTTCGTCTGGAACTTCAATAGCTGGATCGAATTTTCTATTGGACCTTCTTTTTTCAACAATTTCATCAAATGATTGAGATAATGACATATAATAATTTAATTTGGGTAATGTTTAGTTATGTAAACAATTAAAAGTAAGTATTGTTGTTTAAAAAGAAATAAAATCGTTTGAATATGATCAAGAAAATTTTATATGGTTTTTTAGCATTCATTATCCTGACCATTGGATTAGCCTACACTCCACCATTTTCGCATTTAAGAAATTTTGCAAAATGGGGAAAGCATAGTATTCATGACTATAAAACCCATCCAACAAGATTAGTGAAAGCTTCTGAAACGCCTCAGTTTTGGCCTTTAGATAGTGCATACAACACTTCAGTATTGCCTGATTCTTTACTGCTTGCTTTGGATTCAAATGACACGCATGCATTTTTGGTGATTCAACATGGTAAAATTGTTTATGAAAAATATTTTGATGGCTACAATCCCAAAACATTGAGCGGTTCTTTTTCTGCAGCAAAAAGTATTATTTCACTTTTAATAGGTATCGCTGTTCAAGAAGGTAAAATTAAATCTTTGGAAGAGCCAGTAGGCAATTATGTGCCTCATTTTAAAAATGGGAACTTAAGTAAAGTTAGCATTGTTGATTTGTTAACCATGAGTTCAGGGACTAATTACAAAGAATCTGATAAGAGTTATTTTAGTATGAATGCATATGGTTATTATGGTGATAATGAAGAATACATGATTAGAAAAATGGACGCCAAAGAACCATCAGGTATTTATTGGGATTATAGAAGTGGAGATACGCAGGTGCTTGGCTTAGTTGTTGAAAAGGCATTTGGCGATAATATTGCTCATTTAGTTTCTGAAAGATTTTTACAACCCATGGGTGCAGAAGCCAATGCACTTTGGTTATTGGATGGTGATCAGCAACATGAAAAAGCGTTTTGTTGCTTTAATGGAGTAGCAAGAGATTATGCTAGATTTGGCCAATTAATTTTGAATAAAGGAGCATGGGGTGGGAAACAAATTGTAGATTCAAATTATATCGCTAAAGCAACTTCTCCAGCAACTTATTTAAAAGACAGAACCGAATCAGACAATCCAGTAGATTTTTATGGGTATCAATATTGGGTGATACAACATAAGGGCATGACAATTCCTTTTCAAAATGGATTATTTGGTCAATATGTTTTTGCAATTAGAGAAAAGGATGCTGTTGTGGTTAGACTAGGTGAAACGAAACCAGTTAAACCCATTCATCATCATCAACCAGAAATTTATTCCTATTTAGATGCCGCGCTCACCATCTTAAAATAAAAATGTATGCATACACAAAAAAGCCTCTCGAATGGAGAGGCTTTTTTTATAGAAGAAATGTATTAAAATAATTTCATTGCTTTAGCAAAATAAGTAACTGTTCCTGGAAGTGCCAACCAAAAGAATTCTCTATAAACAAACATTAAAGTAATCATTACGGCTAACCATGTAAAACATAATGCCCAGTATTTTTTGGTATTGTCTTGTGCTTCCATTGTTGAATTATTATTGATTATTTTTATTTTGATGGTGCAAATATACATTTTTTATCGATTCTTATAAATTGGGGCCATAAGAATATTTAAGATCTACTTTCCATCCCTCTGGGGTTTGAACCACTTTTAATTTTCTGGCGCTTGGCTCATTAGAGGTTTGGTAATTAATAATGGTGGTATTGGCATCTATAGCGTTTACTTCATTGATTTGTATGGAAGCTTGTCTTAATTGTTGCCTACCTTCTTTGTCTAAACTAAAATAATT
>CANHUW010000117.1 GCA_947463975.1 Bacteroidota bacterium | reverse complement strand
CAGCACAAGTACTATTATTAATATAAATTACCTCACCGTTTAAAATAGTAAAACAACGCTTCAAGTTTTCTATTTTTTCTTTACCATTTAAATAATTGATTAGAACTTCAAGTGGCGCTTCACCATCATCTAATGTAATGAAATCATAAAATTCAAAAACCCTTATATCATTTAGTGATCTTAATTCAGTATTGGCAAATCCTCCGCCCATTGCTACTTTAATATTGGGGTAATGCTTTTTTAACCACTGACCACATCTTAAAGAAGTGTATAGATTGCCAGGAAATGGAACAGATATACAAACTAAATTAGGTTTCACAGATTCAATTCTTTCTGCTAATATTTGTATAAGTATTTCATCAATAAAAGTAAAAGGCTTTTGAAGTGATTCATACAATTCATCAAACTTGTTAGCAGATCTTCCTAATGCTTCTGCATATCTACTAAAACCAAAATGTTCGTCTACAGTTTCTTGAATTAAATCACTTAAGTCTTCTAAATATAAAGTGGCAATATGTTTTGCCATATCTTGTTTTCCCATACTACCAAAAGCCCATTTCAAATCATCAATTTGTTTAAACCTATTTGCTTCTGGTAAAAATTTTCTAGTACAAATGCTATGTGCTAAAGTATTTTGTTTGCCTTGCAAGAACTGAATTACCTGATCAATGGTATGAATGTATTTATCTTTTAATTCAATCATTCTTGACGCATTGTCACTTAACTCAAGTTCTTTTTGTTCTATGGTTTTAAAAAGATGCTGAAGCCCCTGTTGATTTAATAAAGCTAAAATTACTTCAATACCAAAATCAGCCTGAATGGAAGGTATATTTTTGGTATTAAAGAACCCTTTTAAATAAGCAGTAGCTGGATAGGGCGTATTCAGTTGTGTAAAGGGGGGCGTAATTAATAATACCGGTGCTGACAAGTAAGGTTATTTTGCACAAAAATAAGGAAAAGGCCACTGGATATTCAATTTGTTAAATTGCCAAATTTTGCAGATATCTTCCAGAAATGGAGGAATTTAGGCTAAATACTATCGAATTTAGGTATTTATTCAACCATTTTATATTGATTTTGTTATACTTAATTAACTTCGCGACACTCTATGGAGGCTATTTTCTATTATACAAAAAAGGCTATTTGCATACTTCTATGTTTACAAATAATATTGGTAAACATTCCTCTTATATCCTCTTTAAAAATGAGCAATATCGAGTTGAGCTTTTTAAATAAAGAGAAGAGCGACAAAAAACTAATGGACAAGAATTCTGAAGAGCAGGATATGCCAGAAAAAGAAGACGAATCAAAAGACGAAAAGAAAAATTTTGAAAATAAAATATTCAATACAAGCAATAAAGAATTTGTTTTATTGAATTTCCAAAAAAATATGTTTGAATTACATAATTCAAAAGATAAAGTTCAGTTTCATCCTGAATTTTCTACTCCCCCTCCCAAATATAATGCTTGTTAATTAAGCATGTATAGCTATAGATAGCTATACTACATTTTCCATTTTTATTTCTAAAAAAAATTAGCACAATGAACAAAACTTCATTGGTATGGGGTACATGGTTATCAATTTTATTGATTTCATGCTCTGACAAAACGGTGAAAAACGAAGAACAAACTTATTTAGTTGTAAACCCAATTATAAAAGATACCACTTATGAAAGGGAATATGCAACAACGATTAATTCGTTTCAAAACGTTGAAATTCGATCAAAAGTTAAAGGATTCGTTGAGAATATTTACCTTGACGAAGGTCAAAAAGTAAAAAAAGGCCAAATACTTTTTACATTGAATAGTAAAGAGTACGAACAACATGTTCATAAGGCGGAAGCAGCTATCCAAAGTACAATTGCTGAATTGAGGGCTTCAGAAATTGAGGTTGAAAACACTAAAAAATTATTTGATAAAAATATTGTATCTAAATCTGAATTGGATTTAATCACTACAAAGGTAAATATCAATAAAGCTAAAGTGAATGAGGCAAGAGTTGCTAAAGAACAAGCAATACTTCATGTCGAATTTACTAAAATTAAAGCGCCTTTTGATGGAATCATCAATCGTATACCCAATAAAAAAGGAAGCTTAATTGACGAAGGTGCTTTATTAACTTCTATATCTAATAATGAATCTGTTTTCGCCTACTTTAGTGTATCCGAAATTGATTATCTCGATTATGTTCAATCCAAAAGTAAAAATAATACAGTTACTTTATCCTTAGCAAATAATTCTATCTATCCATACAAAGGAACCATTGAAACAACTGAAACAGAGTTCAATAAAGAAACTGGGAATATTGCATTCAGAGCGAAGTTTCCCAACCCAGAAAGATTATTAAAAGAAGGTGGTACTGGTAAAATTTTGGTAAAGAAACTTTACAAAAACGTCATCATTATCCCTCAAAAATCAACTTTTGAAGTTCAAGGCAATATCTATATTTATTTAGTAGATAAAAACAATAAGGTATATAGTAAAAAAATTAATCCTATTAATAGACTAAGCAACTACTTTGTTTTAGACAAGGATTTGACTAAGGATGATAAAATTATTTACGAGGGAATTCAAAGTATTAAAACTGGAGATAAAGTAAACTATAAGCTTATCAAAAACTAAGTATTATGACATTAAAATTTACACATAGGCCGGTTTTATCTATTGTTATTTCTATTTTTATTTTGTTACTTGGGATTATTGCTTTGACGCAATTACCCATTACACAGTTTCCCAATATCGCCCCACCAGAAGTAACGGTCACTACAAAATATACTGGCGCTAATGCAGAAACATGCGTGAAAGCAGTAGTAACTCCTTTAGAAAGAGCCATCAATGGTGTTCCAGGAATGGCATATATGTCTTCTGTTTCGGGTAATGATGGTACCAGTGTAATTAATATTGTATTTAAATCTGGCACGGATCCGGAATTAGCCGCTGTAAACGTACAAAACAGGGTCTCCTCGGCATTGGATGAATTACCACAAGAAGCTGTTAAAGCAGGTGTGATTGTAGAAAAAGTTCAAAACAGTATGTTATTGTATTTAAACTTATTGAGTAACGATACAAGTATCGACGAAAAGTTTTTATACAATTTTACCGATATCAATATTTTGCCTGAGCTTAAGAGAATTGAGGGAGTAGGTTTTGCAGATATCATGGGAATGCGAGAATACTCCATGCGTATATGGTTAAACCCAGTAAAAATGCACGCCTATAATATCTCAAGTCAGGATATTATCAATAGTTTGAAAGAACAAAATATCGAAGCTGCTCCAGGTAAAGTGGGTGATGCTTCAGGGAAAAGACCACAATCTTTGCAGTATGTTTTAAAGTACATTGGAAAATTCAATACGGAAGAACAATACCAAAATATTATCATCAAAAGTACTTCTGATGGCGCTTTATTGAAACTAAAAGATGTTGCCGAAATTGAACTAGGTTCTCAGGAATATGATGTTATCTCTAAAGAAAATGGAAAACCATCTGCTGCTGTATTATTAAAACAAAGGCCTGGGACTAATGCTAATGAAGTAATTAGCAATATCAAAAAAAGAATGGATGAGTTAAAGAAAAATTTTAATGCAGATATTGATTACACAGTAAGCTATGATGTTTCTAATTTCTTAAACGCATCCATCAAAGTAGTATTAAAAACATTATTAGAGGCCTTTTTATTAGTTTCTTTAGTAGTATTTATCTTTTTACAAGATTGGCGATCTACCCTTATACCTGCATTAACTGTTCCTGTATCACTTATTGGAACTTTCTTATTTATGCAGTTTTTTGGATTTTCCTTAAATCTAATCACTTTATTTGCCTTGGTTTTAGCCATTGGAATTGTAGTAGACAATGCTATTGTAGTTGTGGAAGCAGTACACTTTAAAATGGAGAAATTTCACATGAGTCCAGGAAAGGCAACAGATGCCGCGATGAAAGAAATTTCTGGTGCGATTATTGCTATTACATTGGTAATGTCTGCAGTATTTATTCCAGTATCATTTATTCCTGGACCAACTGGTATTTTTTATAGAGAGTTCTCTTTGACAATGGCTGTTGCCATTGTATTATCTGGTGTTGTAGCTTTAACGCTTACACCTGCACTTTGTGTTCTATTGCTAAAGCCGCATGATTCAACTTCTACTTCAAATAACTGGCTCACTAAATTTTTAAAAGGATTTAATAACGGATACGATAAAGTAGAAAATAAGTTTCAGTGGATCATTGGAATCATCTCTAATAAAAGAGTTGTTATATATGGGTCTTTAATTGCTTTCTGTTTAATTACTGGGGTTTTAGGAAAGATATTGCCTAATGGATTTATTCCAAACGAAGATCAAGGTACTATTTATGCGAATATCACATCACCATCTGGTGCTACTTTAGAAAGAACAGAAAAAGTAGTAGACGCAATACAAACAGTGGCAAGCGAATTAGATATGGTAAGTTCTGTCTCTACCCTGGCTGGCTTTAATGTTTTAACAGATGGAACAGGTGCCAATTTCGGGATGAACTTAATAAGTTTAAAAAACTGGGATAAAAGAAAGTATACCGATCAAGAAATTATCGAAATATTAAAAGATAAAACTAAGAATATTCAAGATGCAAAAATTGAATTTTTCACTCCTCCACCAGTGCCGGGCTATGGTAATGCTAGCGGATTTGAATTAAGATTATTAGATAAAACAGGTAAGGGAGATTTGAAAGCATTCGAAAAAGTGACGAACGATTTTGTTGCTGAGTTAAATAAAGATGAAGCATTAAGAAATACCTATACTTCCTTTGATGCATCCTTCCCTCAATACATGGTGAACATTGATTACACTAAAGCAGCTCAAAAAAATGTGATAGTAGATGATATCTTAAATAGCCTTCAAACATTTTTAGGAAGTGAATATGCAACTAATTTTATTCGATTTGGTCAATTATATCGTGTAATGGTTCAAGCGGCTCCTGAATTCAGAGCACACCCAGAAGATATTTTAAAATTGAATGTTAAAAATAGGAATGGAGAAATGGTCTCTGT
>CANHUW010000116.1 GCA_947463975.1 Bacteroidota bacterium | reverse complement strand
TTTTATATTTACCAGTTTCAACAAATGCTGCACCTGTATTTAATGCAAATAAGAAGCCACTACAAGCAGCTCCCAAATCAAATCCAAAAGCATTTTTTGCACCTACCTTATCTCCAATGATATTTGCTGTAGCTGGAAAAATCATATCTGGGGTTACTGTAGCACAAATGATACAATCTATTTCTAATGGGTCTAAGTTCTTTTTACGTAAAATTTCCTCGATGGCTTTCACCGCCATATCTGAACTTGCCTTGCCTGGTTCTCTTAATATTCTTCTTTCTGATATTCCGGTTCTGGTTCTAATCCACTCATCATTGGTATCCACCATTTTCTCCAAGTCAAAATTGGTTAATTTGGTCTCTGGAACATAGCCTCCAACACAAGTAATAGCTGCTTTCATAGCATTCGACATAGATCATTTTTTAGTTTGGTCTACAAATATCCAAAAAAATGGCTAAGAATCCGCCCAAATGCCTCATTTTTACTTGCTTTAGTGTTATTTTTGAGGGTATATGATCGCATTTCTACAAGGTAATTTTGTTCAAGTAACTCCAGCTAAATTGATAATTGATGTAAACGGAGTTGGCTATGAGGTGAATATTAGTTTTCATACCTATGAAGCTATTTCAAAAAAGGAAAAAGGTCTATTACATACCTATTTGCATATTACTGAAAATGCTCAAGTACTTTTTGGATTTTATGAGCAACAAGAAAAGGATTTGTTTTTACAATTAATTAGTGTTTCTGGAGTGGGTGCGAGTACCGCAAGAATGATGTTGTCTGGAATGTTGCCAGAAGAAATTATTCGTGCCATTGTAAATGGGGAAGCTAGAAAATTAGAACAAATAAAAGGGATTGGTAAAAAGTCTGCAGAAAGATTGGTTTTAGAGTTAAAAGATAAATTAGCTAAAATGCCTACAGCTTCTAGCAGTCATGCTGGCGTGGGAACATTTACACAATCTTCTCCTCATCAAGACGCATTACAAGCATTGGTTGCTTTAGGTATACAAAAATCTGTTGCTGAAAAAGCGATTGATAAAGTTATACAATCAGAAGGAAATGATGTGAGCTTGGAAGGTCTTATTAAGTTAGCACTTAAAAATTGTTAAACCTTTCAATCTATTTTACACAACTTGAAATCTCTCCGCAAACTAATAACATTTTCATGTCTACTTTTAATAAGTATACAAGGCTTTGCGCAGGCTAAACAAAATGAAAAAGATACTGTAAGATATCCCATCAAAGATAGAAGAGTTGATTTTTTAAATCAATCAAGTAATAATCCATTTGATATTCGAGATACTAGTTTGGTAAAGAAAAGAGTGGAGTATGATCCTGCTACTAAAACTTATCAGGTAGGTGAATATATTGGCAATAAATTTTTGCGCAATCCAAATACCTTAACCTTTGATGAATTTTGGAAAATCAAAACCAGAAAAGATGAGCAAGCTTATTTTCAGCAAAGAGCAAATTCCTTAGGGGTATTGAACAGAAGAGTCACAAGACCTAAAGTAAAAGTATTTGATAGTTATTTTGATAGATTGTTTGGAAAGACAGGTTCAGATTTGAAAATAGATATCAAGCCTGTTGGAGAAATCAATATAAGAGCAGGTTATCAAGGACAAAAAGTAGATAATCCAACTTTGCCAGAAAGGGCCAGAAGAAATGGTGGATTTGATTTTGATGCCAATACCAATTTTAGTATGAATGCCAGTATTGGTGATAAATTAAAGTTTCCTATCAATCTTAACTCCTTATCTAATTTAGGATTTGACAATCAAATTAGACTAAGCTATAAAGGGAAGAAAGATGAGATTGTAAAATTGATTGAAGCGGGGAATATCAATTATATTTCAAGAAGTGTTTTAATTCCGAGTACACAAAATTTATTTGGTGTAAAAACGCAATTACAATTTGGTAAATTATTTATTACTGCAGCTTTAGCCAACCAAAAATCTCAAAGACAAAGTATGGCGATGTCTGGTGGAGCAAGTACACAGCGTTTCCAAAAAAGATTAGATGATTACGAAGAAAACAGACACTTTTTACTGTCGCAATATTTTAGAAATACTTTTAATAGTTCAATGGCTAATTTGCCATTGATTAATTCTCAAGCTCAAATAAAAAGAATTGAGGTATGGGTTACCAATAGAAATGGCCAAACCACCAATGCAAGAGATGTGGTGGGATTGATGGATATAGGTGAACCTGCTCCACATAAAACAAATTATAGAACTATACCAATTGGATCAAATAATATCAACGATCAATTGCCTGATAATAGTGCCAATGCTTTATACTCCAAATTAATCAATAATGCTAGTTCGAGAAATCCTGCTTCCGTTTCCAGTGTGTTAACCATGGAAGGGATGAGATCAGCGGAAGATTATGAGAGAACTTTTGCAAGAAAATTAACAGAGAATGAATATTTCTTTAATCCTCAAATAGGATTTCTTTCCTTAAACATTCCGCTTCAACCTGATGAAGTATTGGGGGTTGCATTCCAATATGCGTATAATGGTAAAGTATTTCAAGTGGGTGAATTCTCTGAGAATATCGCGTTGGATCAAAATAAAGGGGTACAACAAATATTGTTTTTGAAATTATTGAAAGCTACTACGCAAAGAACAGATTTGCCTATTTGGGATTTAATGATGAAGAACGTTTATTCATTAGATTTATTTGGGCAGATTCAACAACAAGATTTTCAATTAAATATTTTATACGAAGAACCAAGTGCGGGTTTAAAAAGATATATGCCTGTTACCAATAAAGCATCGGAAGGAAAATCGTTAATTAAATTATTGAATTTAGATAGATTAAATAATAGAAATGATCCACAACCTGATGGGGTGTTTGACTTTGTGGAAGGCTATACAGTGATTTCAAGAATGGGCAGAATTGTCTTTCCTTATCTAGAGCCATTTGGTAAAGATTTGCAAGATGTAGCTTTCAAAGGGCTTGATACCAATATATCAAAAAAGTATATTTATCCTCAATTATACCGCAATATTAAAGCAGAAGCACAAACCTATGCGAATCTAAATAGGTTTGTGATGGAGGGTCAAGTTAAAGGAAGTAGCGGAGGCGCTGAAATTAGTTTAAATGCATTCAATGTTCCTCCTGGCTCTGTTAGTGTAAGAGCGGGTGGTCAAATTTTAAAAGAAGGTTTGGATTACATGGTGGATTATGGATCGGGTACGGTTAGAATTATCAATCCAGGAATTTTAAGTTCTAATATTCCAGTGAATGTGTCTTTTGAAAATAATATTGGATTCGGTTTTCAAGAAAGAGGCTTTAGAGCTTTGCGCTTAGATTATGTGGCTAGTAAGAATTTTAATTTTGGGTTTTCTTCGACGAGATTAACGGAGCGTCCGTTTTTTACAAAAACAAATTTTGGATCAGACCCCATTAAAAATTCTATGTATGGAGTTGATTTTAACTATAAAGCAGCATTACCAGGATTAACTAGAGCCTTAAATAAATTACCTTTTTATTCCACCAAAGCGCAATCCTATTTAACTGCCTATGGTGAGGCAGCCTTTTTAAAACCTGATCATGCGCAACAAATAGGAAGAGGTGCTGCTGGTCTTGTATACTTGGATGATTTTGAAGCTGCAAGAACGAATATTGATTTAAGATTTCCATTTACAGCTTGGGCCTTGGCATCTACACCATTGGATAGGTATACTACAGATGCTGTATCAGATTCTGTAAACTATAATTTTAGCAGATCAAGATTGGCATGGTATACCATTGAGCCTACTTTACAAGACAAGAATAGTGGTAATAATCCTGTTGCAGAAAACTTAGCTGACTTAAGTGATCCAAGGGTAAGACAGGTATTTACCAATGAATTATTTCCACAAAAAACAACGAATATCACAGATGTACAATTACCTACTTTTGATATTAGCTACTATCCTAAAGAAAGAGGCCCTTACAACTATGATTATAAAAATTTAGACGCGAATGGAAAATTAAATAATCCTGCTGCTAAATGGGGTGGTATTATGCGTTCATTAGATCAGACGGATTTTGAAACGAACATTATTGAATATGTAGAATTTTGGGTACAGGATCCTTTTATTAAATCACCTGCCACAAAGGGTAAATTGATTTTAAACTTGGGTAATGTTAGTGAGGATATCTTAAGAGACGGCAGAAGATTTTATGAAAACGGAATGCCTACTCCTACAATTCCAGCAAGTATTGATAGTTCAACCTGGGGTTATGTGCCTGTAAACCCCATTCAAGTAACTAATGCATTTAGTAATAATCCGGAGGATAGAAAATACCAAGACGTTGGTTTTGATGGAATGAATGATACAGAAGAAGCAAATAAAAGAGCTTATCTAATCAATAAAATCCCCAATGCTAGTTTAGCGCAACAAATTTTAAAAGACCCTTCTGCGGATAACTATGTATGGTATCGTGATCCAAGTTATGATGTCAATAAGACAGGCATTCTAGGTAGATATAAGTATTTCAATAATCCACAAGGCAACTCAGCTTTGGCGGGTACTAGCCAGTTTAGTAGTGCTGCAACATTACTTCCGGATAATGAAGATTTAAATAGAGATAATACCTTAAACGAAACAGAAGCTTATTTTGAATACGAAATTGATTTACAGAAAAATAAACTAGCCGTTGGTTCTACAAGGTATGTGACCGATTCTAAAACAGTGAATGTAACATTAGCGGATGGATCTAAATCACAAGAAAATTGGTACTTATTTAGAGTGCCTATTAAATCCTTCTCCAATAGTTATGGCGGCATTAGAGACTTTAAGTCTATTCGATTTATTAGAATGTATTTAACAGGATTCGAAGATTCGGTGACTTTACGTTTTGCTAAATTAGATTTAGTAAGAAATCAATGGAGACAATTTGTTTATGAAATTGATACTACTGGAGAATATAAAGCACTTCCTGTAAGTAACAATACAACCATGAACACATTGGCCGTAAGCGTAGAAGAAAATGGAAGTAGAACTCCAGTAAATTATGTTATTCCGCCAGGTATTGAAAGAGTTCAATTATTAAGTAATAA
>CANHUW010000115.1 GCA_947463975.1 Bacteroidota bacterium | reverse complement strand
TTGTATAGCCCCTTTAAAATTACTGACGCCATAAAGCACTAGTGCGTGTGGCGATGGGTAGATTGAAAAAAATCAAAAAAACAAAATAAATAAAAGGGCTACATTGTATAGCCCTTTTATTTATTTATACAATTGGTTAAACAACATTTTATAAGTACTATGTGTTTGACCCCTAAAAGTAATCTCAGGACCAAAAACAAATAGGTTGCCCTTTCCAATAGATGCTTTAAATGCAGCAACGCCATCTTGTAAATAAGATTGACCAAATGCCCAACCACTTCTAAGGGTTGTAGCACTTGAGTACCATCCTAATGGAGTTACTTGGCCATTCGCAATCGCATCTGCTTGTAATTTAAATACAGGACTCATATTAAAGTATACATCAGTTTTATCTTTCATTCCCCAGTTAGCTTTATGATTACTTGCAACGGTCATTTGCATAATACTTCCAGGAATATAGAATTTCTCGCCTGGTAATGTTTTTTCTTTTCCAGAAACTACTTCAGTGAGCGCATTTTTTACAGGCAATTTTAAATGATAAGCCAGATTTGCACTAGAACCAATCGTAATAACCTTACCTCCATTCTCTATGAATTGTTTGATAGAGGGAATAGATTTTTCTGCAGTGATTTTGCCCACCATATGATGAAATTCAGCAGGTATGTCTTTTACATCTGGCTCTCTTTCATCCCATGGATTGGGTGCTTCAGCAGTCATTGCTGGAATGGCACCTTCTACAAATACAATAGCGTCATATTTTGTATTTAAATTTCCTTCATTTATTTCTTTTGCATAGATCAGATTAAAATTAAAATGATGTTTTTCTAAAATCCATCTTAACCAACCTGAAGACATCGATCCACCATATCTATCCCATAAACCAATTCTTAATGATTTTACTATTTCTGCATCCATTGGAACAGCAGTTGTTTCTTCTACTTTTAATCCATCTTCTTTAATAGCATTTTGAATGATTGAAGTACTTTTTGCGTTTATTGGAACAATGAATGAAATTTTATTTTTCATCACAGCAATATCCTCTTTTAATAAATCATTGATTACTATAAAAGCATCATTTTCTTTAACGCTAATGGTAAATACTTTTTTGTCTGCAACTGATTTTAGTTGTCCAACAGGTTTTTGCAATTCGCCATAAGCGATGGTTTCAAAAGGACCAGTAAAATCATCCAATATTCTATCAAACTCAATGCCCATAGTGTATGCAGGCGTCCAGCCAGCAGCATCATAAGGTCTTACGGGTGGCCCACCTGGATATAAAAAATCATTTGGATGATCCTGAGGTTCAAACATATCTAACACATGTGGTCGAAAAGCCTGATTGGTTTTTACGATAAATGAACCAGCAGGATAGTTCTTTCCAGCAACTGTAAAAGCAGTATTTGCTTTATGTACTTTAATACCACTCTTGATTAGTATATTAATAAAATCGAATGCCGTATTTGTTTGATCGATGCTAACAATGTATCCTCTAGGATCTCTTTGATTAGGGTTTTTATAAATTTGATCGTAAGGACTAATTAGTATGGAATCTTTTCCATACACTTTTTTATCAGCCTTGATTAATTCAGTGAGTGCGTCTGATTTTTTAGGATTCAATGTCCAAGTATCTTTATTTCCAGCATCAATAGATTTTTTACCCATTGTATAAATATTCATTAATACCTCGTCCTTATATCTTGCCGCATAATTCAATACTGCATAATTTAAAGAAATAGAATAATCGATAGAGTTTTTGAAATACCACTTTTGTGGTTGAATAGGAAATGGTGTGCCACTATTTGGAATTAATCTTGCAGGCAATAAAGGTATAGTCATAGGTGTTGGATTACCTATGATCTCTGTTAGTATACCAATGATATTGTGATAATAAGCAGTGGTTCTTAATCCTCCGTTCCACCAAGTTGAATAAACAGAACCGCCCTTCATCGTATATCCAGGCTTATTTTCAGCATTCAATCTACTGCTCATTGCTGCACCCATGGCATCAATTCCAGTTATTAATAATGGATCATATACATAATTAAACGGGTCTCTATATGGAGGTCCCGCTACTACCGTGCCTGGAGGGCCTGTTTGGTGATGATTGTATAAAATCTGAGGCATCCATTCTATATATTGTTGGATACTCATATTTTTTGACTCCGACATATTGGTCATGAAGAAATCTCTATTATTATCATGTCCAATATATTTTTGATACAATTTGGGTAATTGACTGGTACTTCTTTTTAAAGTATCTGCATTGCGCATGTACCAGTTGGACACCAATTCTTGTCCATCAGGATTTGCATGCACAAATAAAATAATCGTTGATTTTAAGATTCTATTGGTCTCTTCATCATTTCTCGTAATAAGCTGATACATGGTTTCAATCCATTGATGAATACCTACTACTTCTGTTGCATGTAATCCGCCGTCAATCCATACAACAGCTTTTCCTTCTTTAGCTAATGAAGCAGCTTCTGAAGGATTTAAATTTTCAGCTCTTGCTAATTTTTGTGAAATAGATTTGTAATGTGCTAATTTTTTTAAATTACTTGGATCAGACACGATCATCATATAATGATTTCTACCTTCCTCTGTTTTACCAATAGTTTGTAATTTAACTTTATTAGATTCAGCTGCAATTTTTTTTAAATAAGCTTCTGTTTGTGTAAAAGTGGCTAAATGATAATTGGCTCCAATTGAAAATCCAAAATGCTCTTTAGGACTTGTAATACCTTGAGCGTTTAAGCCTAATTGGCTACAAATAATAATTAGTAAACCTAGCAGCAGTCTTTTCATATTGATTGATTTAATATAACTAAAGATAAATCTTCATGCCAATTTAAAAAACAATAAATGACGAATGGGATTCAATTTATTTTTTCTATGAAGAGATAGGCGGAGGGGGTGGCTGGCCTAGAAGGATTATTTAATGTTGAACTGCTCATTAAAATAACATTGGCGTTTCTTACACTATAAAAAATTTCTATATAATCCTTTTCGCCAAGGTCCAAGAAATAATTACCCATAAAGTTATTTCTGACAGCCCCCCCTTGAATAGTATATACCTGATGAGTATTAGGGTATGCTGCACTATTTTTTCTTATCCAAATACTTAACTCCTCATTACCAAAATCTGACTTTATCATTTGTAGCTTAAAAAATACTTTATATATGCCTGCTGCTTGAATAGTTACTCTGGTTGGTTGTCCAGCAGTATTGTTAGTAATAGTGGCTGTGTTACTTGCTGCTGAAAAATTCCATTGAACTACAGTTGCTGAGTTGACAGTAGTTGTTTGCCGGCTGGTATCATAAAAATACCCCCACTCTTTTGGGCTTGGAATGGCTTGTGATAAAGCATCAATTCTATTACTTATGTAGAGCGTATCTGATTTATTTAATTTTTGATGAATCCTATTGCTTAAAGAAATAGTATCTGTTTTATTTAGTTTTAAATTAATTCTACTACTTAATGGGATGGTATCAACACTATTTAATTTCTCTTTGATTAAGCTCAATGTTGTTTTAGTAATAGGTTTTAAACTATCAGGTGTATTATTGATTTTATCAATACCTAGTAATATTTTTAAGTCTTTAAGACTATTCGAACCCGTTCCACCTTGTTCTATTCTTATTGTTCCTTTGATATTTTCTGCATTTACAGAATAAGAGTGAAGTGCATAAGGGCTTGCGTTGATTAGATGAAAACCCAAGGATAAAAAATGTAAATCATTTTCAGGGTCAATCTCCACTTTTATATACGTTAACGTATCTTCCCATTTGAGTTTGTCCCAATTCAACCTCGTAAATATTTTACCCTCTTCTTCTTTGCCAATGTTAACAAAAAATAAACCTAGCACATTTGTTTTGACGGATTTTATTTCTTCATAAACCAGCTCCTCATCTATGCTGTCTTTGTATAAACCAATTTTAATATTCATTTGTTTATTAGCTACAATTAGTCCGTCTTTATTTCTTGCTATGCCCTGAAAGTGAATACCTGGTTTGGTTTGGGCCATTATAGTTGAGTTGATCATAACTACAAATGATATTGCTAAAAGCATATTTATTTTCATGTTTTATAAATTTGAATAGTCTTGATTATGGGAAATTGTTGATCAATTAAAAAATAACATTTCAGAAAATATATTCCTTTAGGATAGCCATTAAAATTCATATTGTAGCGTAATTGAAATGCGGATTGATTGACTTTAGTTCTTTGAATCAATTTCCCTTCCAGATTATAAATATCCACTCCTTGCCAAAAAATACCAGCTTGATTGAGCTGCATGTATAGGTAGTGCACTATAGGGTTGGGACCTATTTTTAATTGAACCAAGAAACTATCTATATTTTTATACAAACACCTATCGCAATTTTTATTTTGTAAAAATCCATTACTAATGAAGATTGAATAATCTTTATTGAATAACTCGCCAGCAGCTGGTTGGCCCAGACTCCAATCAATGATGACGCTATTTTGTTCATGAGCAAGGGCTATGCTCCCGCCTTGAATGGCCAGGCTAAACGGGTCCAGTAAAATAAAATATAGCCAGTAAGTATTCATTGCACTAACTTCTATATTTTATCCTCTCCATAACCAAGTATTATTACGCATTTTTTTGTAACTTAATCTCCTAATACATATACTATGAGATACCTATTTTCTTTTGTTTTATTGTTTTTTGTAGCAAATAGTTTTGCGCAGAAAAAATATTCTGAAAAAGAATTAGCTGCTTTGAAGCAGCAATTAATGACAGCTGTTGGTTCGCACGCTAAAGATGTACAAGTAATGGTGGATCAAATTTTTAGTTATGCAGAGTTGGGCTTTCAGGAAAAAGAAACCTTTACCTATTTAACCAATACCCTCAATAAAAATGGATTCACTGTGGAAAAAGGTATTTCCAATGTTCCTACCGCATGGATGGCAAAGTGGGGATCTGGCTCACCAGTGATTGCCTTAGGTAGTGATATTGATTGTATTCCAAAAGCCTCTCAAAAACCAGGGGTTGCTTATAAAGATCCAATAGTAGAAGGTGCTCCAGGACACGGGGAAGGACATAATTCCGGACAAGCAGTAATTATTTATGCTGCTATTGCGATGAAAGAAATGATGGAGAAAGAACATATGCCAGGAACCATTGTTATTTGGCCAGGTGTTGCTGAAGAATTAGTGGGTAC
>CANHUW010000114.1 GCA_947463975.1 Bacteroidota bacterium | reverse complement strand
TGTATCTGAGCCAAGGCTTACCATACATAAACCAGCTTGCACCGCCACCGCTGATCCACCAGAGGACCCTCCGGGAACCAAGGCTGTATTCATTGCATTCTTTACTGGACCATAAGCAGAATTTTCATTGCTACTGCCCATCGCAAATTCATCACAGTTTTGACGACCAATAATAATCGCTCCCTCTGCTAATAATTTTTCAATAGCCGTTGCAGAATATACTGCAATATAATTTTCCAAGATTTTAGATGCGGCACTTACATGATGGTCTTTGTAACAAAGTACATCCTTAATGCCAATAACAACACCATGCAGTTTACCTACTAATTGTTTTTTTTCGGAAACCAGGTCTAATTCTTTGGCCCGCGCTAATGCATCCTCTGCAAATACCTCTAAGTATGCATGGAGATGTTGATGCTTGTTAATTTGATCTAGATAATATTGTACTGCTTGAACACAGGTTTGTTCACCAGCTATAAGTGCAGCTTGGTATTCATTAATGTTTTTGAAAAGAAACAAAGCCTAAATTTTTAAGCAGACTTCTCGTCTTTTTCTTTAATGCCGTCTTCGATTTCTTTTTTTACGTTATTTTTTGCATCGTTGAATTCGCGAATACCCTTACCCAATCCTTTCATAAATTCAGGTATTTTTCTTCCACCGAACATTACTAAAATAACAACACCAATAATTAATAATTCTTGAAATCCTAAGTTGCCCATGGTAATAAATTTAGAATATTAAAGGTACGGTAAATCGGTAATTAAAAGACAAAAAAAAGCAGCCTCAAAGGGCTGCTTTTTAAATATATTCTTACTGTATTAGAATCTTTTTTCTTTAATACGAGCGCTTTTACCACTTCTTTCGCGTAAGTAGTACAATTTAGCACGACGTACTTTACCAGACTTGTTCAATACGATAGAATCTATGTTTGGAGATAAGAAAGGGAACAAACGCTCCACACCTACACCATCAGAGATTTTACGAACGGTGAAAGAAGCTGTAGCGCCATTTCCTTGTGATTTGATTACATCACCACGGAAAGACTGGATACGCTCTTTACCCCCCTCTACAATCTTGTAGTTTACGGTAATATTATCACCAGCCTTGAATGCTGGATACTCTTTTTTTGCTGTTAATTGCTCGTGTACAAACTTTACTGCTGCGCTCATAATTCTTGTTTTTTGCGGACGGCAAAGGTAGGGTTACCCTTGCTATTATCCAAATTATTTGATCCAAATATTAAATTCAGGGCTTTCGAGAGCCATTTTAGACTATCTAGCGATGTTTACAGCGCGTTTTTCGCGAATTACAGTCACTTTAATCTGTCCAGGATAGGTCATTTCGGTCTGAATTTTCTGAGCAATTTCAAAGCTTAACTGATCAGATGACTGATCGGTTACTTTTTCTGCCTCTACAATTACCCTTAATTCTCTACCTGCCTGAATAGCATAAGCCTTTTCTACCCCTTGATAATTCATCGCCAAATTCTCTAAATCCTTGATTCTCTGAATATATTGCTGCATAATCTCTCTTCTTGCACCTGGTCTAGCACCGCTAATAGCGTCACAAGCCTGGATAATAGGAGAAATTACATATTGCATTTCCATTTCGTCGTGGTGAGCACCAATAGCATTCACTACTGCTGGATTCTCGCCATATTTCTCAGCCAATTTAGCCCCTAATAATGCGTGGCTCAATTCTGTCTCTTCGTCCGGTACCTTACCAATATCATGTAATAAACCTGCTCTCTTAGCCAATTTAGGATTCAAACCTAATTCTGCCGCCATGATACCACACAAATTAGCGGTTTCCCTAGAGTGCATTAATAAGTTCTGTCCATAAGAAGATCTGAATCTCATTTTACCGATAATTCTAATCAATTCTTTATGTAAACCATGAATACCTAATTCGATTACTGTTCTTTCACCAATCTCTGCAATTTGCTCTTCTAATTGGCGTCTTGTTTTATCTACCACTTCTTCAATTCTTGCAGGGTGGATACGACCATCTGCCACTAATCTTTGTAAACTCAAACGAGCAATCTCACGACGCAATGGATCGAATGAAGACAATAAGATAGCTTCTGGAGTATCGTCTACAATTAAGTCAACACCAGTAGCCGCTTCAATAGCACGAATATTACGACCTTCTCTACCAATAATCTGACCTTTCATTTCGTCAGACTCTAGGTTGAAAACAGTCACCGTGTTTTCTATTGCTACTTCTGCAGCAGTTCTTTGAATAGATTGGATGATAATCTTACGTGCTTCTTTATTCGCTTTCTGTTTAGCCTCCTCAATGATATCCTGTTGTAAAGAAAGGGCTTGAGTTTGCGCCTCATGTTTTAAACTCTCAATTAATTGTTGCTTTGCGTCTTCAGCGCTCAGGTTGGCAATTTTTTCCAATCTGCGAATATGCTCTTCTTGATGTTTTTCTAATTCAGTGCGCTTTAGATTGACAACATCAATTTCACGATTTAATTTTTCTTTGATAACATCATTCTCTTTGATTTGCTTGTCTAAAGCAACCGTTTTTTGATTGATATTCAGCTCGTTTTGCTTAATGCGGTTCTCTGCTTCACCAATTTTTTTATTACGCTCTAAGATTTCTCTTTCGTGATCGGCTTTTAATTGAACAAAACGCTCTTTCGCTTCTAATTGCTTCTCTTTTTTAATGGTCTCCGCTCTTAGTTCAGCTTCTTTTAAAATATTTGCTGCTTGTGATTCTGCTTCCTCTACTTGCTTTTTAGTATTTCTGGCAAAAACCAGTTTGCCTACTATGAGACCCCCTACTAAAGAAGAGGCTCCTATGATGATAAATAATATTGATTGGTCCATTGTTAAAGTCTTGATGATTTAAAAAATACATACTGCCCCTTTTCGTGACGGGAACGAAGATAATCAATTAATAATCAAATTGGTAATGACGGGAGGGATTAAGTGCCAGAAATGGCCCTTTCGATGCTATTTTTTAACGTTTCTATTTGATTTTGAACGTTTTCTAGCTCATATAGATTCTGTCCAGACTGCTGCTGCTCGGTGGCAAACCATAAAAGCACCATGGAAATATAGTCTTGCATGTCTTTACCCGCATAGGCACCCTTAAATTCGACCATTTTTTGGTTGATGATGGCTGCCGTCTTTCTCACCGCTTCTTCGTCTTTCGGAGCCACTTTTACCCTATAGGTTCTATCGGCGATGGTAATATTTACCGGAATCATTTCTTCTTGATTAGACATGGCGGGGTAATTAAGGATTAAGATTTTGAATGGAATGATCAATTTCTTTAATGTACTGATCTATCTGCTTCAATAATTTTGCTTTGTCAGCAGGATCCATATTGGATGAACGCAAACCTGCAGCAGCGAATTTGGTTTCTGCTTCTTTTAATTGACCCACTAATTTTTGCTCTTGCTGTTCGGCATGTCCCAATTTAGATTTCAATTGCTGATTTTCTTTTTCTAGTGCCGCATAGTTTTTTAATAAAACCTGTAGTTTATCCTGAAGCGCTTGTAAAGATGTTTGCAAATTAACCATGTACTAAAGTTGGTATTATTTTCTAAATTCTGCTTGAATATTTTTTTCAAATTGACTTACTAACTTTTTCATCATGCCATCTATTTCAGTATCAGTTAATGTTTTATCTGAAGCATTAAATACAAAATTAATAGCCACAGATTTTTTCTGATGACCTAATTTATCGCTTTCAAATACATCAAAAACTCTGGTGGTAGATAAAGCAGTTAATTGTGCTGCTTTAATGCATGCTTGAATGGCTTCAAAAGTGATTGCCTGAGGCAATACCAATGCCAAGTCTCTTTCTACAGAAGGATATTTAGAGACTTCTTGGTACACTACTTTATGTTGTTGATATTGTTCTAATAAAATAGCCAAATCAAATTGAATATATACAACCCCTTGCTTGATATCAAAAGCTTGTAATTTTTTAGCACTAACCACCTCAATGGTGCCTAATACTTTTGATTGATACATTATTTGAACAGACTGATCCTTTGTTTGATAAGCTATTTCGTCTACTCCTATCATACTTAAAATCGCTTCTGCAATCCCTTTAGCAACAAAAAAATCTTGGGTAACCCCTTTTTCTCTCCATCCATCTTCGTGTTGCTTGCCAGAAAGATACATAGCCAATTGCTCTCCTTCTTGGTATTGACCTGTCGCATGAACAGTATATACTTTACCCATTTCAAAGAAGGAGATCTGTTGATTTCTTCTGTTAATATTATAAGCCACTGCTTCTAATCCAGTTTCTAACATAGAAGGCCTCATTACATCTAAATCTGCGCTCAAATTATTCAACATCTTTACAGCATGTTGTAAACTTTCATCAGAAAAATATTTACTATTGGTAATTGAGTTGGTTAAAATTTCAGTGAAACCCTTTCCCACCAAATACTGTGCAATTTTATCTTTGAATTTTTCTTTTTGCTCTAATGGATCAATGGATGGACTCATAGTGATCACACTTGGTATAGCAATATTATCTAAACCATCTATTCTCAAAACCTCTTCAACAATATCAGCTGGTATACTAATATCTGGTTTGTGATATGGAACTGCCACTTCTATACTTTCAGCAGTTTGATGAAGCAATTCAAATCCTAAACTTTTTAAAATAGTAATAACTTTTTCTGTAGGATAAACCTTACCACTTAATTTTTTCAAATATGCCAATGGTAATACCACTTTAGTTTTAGTAGCTGGATGGGGGTATACATCTACAACTTTTCCGATTTTTCCACCTGCAACATCTTGTATCATTAAAGCAGCTCTTTCTAAAACTTTAACAGTATTATCTATATCCACCCCTTTTTCAAAACGCGTTGCTGCATCTGTTCTTAAACCATGATGTACAGAAGTTTTACGAATGCTCACATTATTAAACCAGGCGCTCTCTAAGAAAATTGAAGTCGTAGCATCTTTTACACCACTATTCAATCCACCAAACACCCCTGCAATACACATAGGCTTCTCTGAATCACTAATCATTAAATCGGTTGCAGTTAATTTTCTTTCTATTCCATCCAAGCTCACAAAATTTGTTCCAGTTGGATATGTTTTTACAACTACTTGTTGGTCTTTGATGACTGATGCGTCAAATGCGTGCAATGGTTGACCAGTTTCATGTAAAATATAATTAGTGATATCTACAATATTATTGATGGATCTTAATCCAATAGATTGTAATTTATTTTTTACCCAAGTAGGTGACGA
>CANHUW010000113.1 GCA_947463975.1 Bacteroidota bacterium | reverse complement strand
TACTGCCATGGTAGGTGATGGAATTAACGATGCTCCAGCTTTAGCCAAAGCCACTATTGGAATTTCTTTAAGCAATGCTTCACATATTGCAATTCAAAGTGCGCAGGTTATTTTAATGAATCAAGGTTTGAAAAATTTACCTATGTCTTTGGGTTTAGGAAGAAGAACTTACGAAACCATCAAAGAAAATCTAGCTTGGGCTTTTTCTTATAATATAGTAGCCATACCCATTGCAGCGTTTGGTTTGTTAGGTACCTGGGGCCCTACTTATGGCGCTTTAATCATGGGATTAAGCGATGTTGTTTTAGCACTAAATTCATTGAGATTATTTAAGAAAAAACTAGTCTAAATTTTGCAAGGCAATACTACATATACTAGTCCTCAAGAAATACTACAAAACTATTGGGGGTATAAAGCGTTTAGACCTCAACAGCTTTCTGTTATTGAAACTGTTCTAGCGGGGAAAGATGTGTTGACCTTATTACCTACTGGAGCTGGAAAATCTATCTGTTACCAAATTCCCGTACTATGCAAAAAAGGAATAGGTGTAGTGATTAGTCCTTTAATTGCTCTAATGCAAGATCAAGTAAAAGATTTAAAAGCAAAAAATATCAGTGCCATTACATTGGGAGGAGATATTGATTTTTATACCCAGCAAAAAATATTTAAAGATATTCAAGCAGGCATGTATCAATTTATTTATTGTTCCCCCGAAAAATTGGCTCAAAAAAATTTTCAAGAATTTTTACAAACTCTACCCATACAACTCATTGCCATAGACGAAGCACATTGCATTTCTCAATGGGGCTATGACTTTAGACCTTCCTATAGAAAGTTAGATATCATCAAAAAATTATTTCCTTCTATCCCTTTATTAGCCATGACCGCCTCTGCCATACCCATGGTACAGGAGGACATGATTAAACAACTTCAATTACATCAACCAACAATCATTACCAGTAGCTTTTTAAGACCTAATTTGAGTTATGCAGTCAACAAAGTAGCAGTTAAATTACATAGTTTAAGAAATATATTAATCCAAAAAGAAGGATCCACTATTATTTATTGTGGCACTAGAAATAATGTTACACAGCTCACACAGCTTTTGAAAGCATATAAATTTAGTGTGGAAGAATATCATGCTGGGTTACCCATACAAGTTCGTAAAAGTGTTCAGGAATCCTGGATGAATAATCAAATTCAAATAGTGGTTTGTACCAGTGCATTTGGCATGGGTATCAATAAACCAGATGTTAGAACAGTGATTCACTATGATATTCCTGGAAGTATTGAACAATACTATCAAGAAGCTGGAAGAGCAGGAAGAGATGGGCAATCTGCAGAAGCCATATTACTCTATCAAACTTCAGACTGGGATTATTGGGAAGCCTTACAACTAAAAAAGTTTCCCCCCATTGAAACAATTAAAAAAGTCTATCAACACTTGGCCGATTTTGTTCAATTACCCATTGGAATGGGCGAACAAGACCAATTCCCTTTTGACTTTGAACAATTTTGTTTGGTATTTGAAATAGACAAGACAATTGCAAGAAATGCCTTACAATGGATTGCACAAGAAGGACATGTTAAATTTTCTGAAGCATCTTTTAAACCCTCCATGGTTCAGGTATTAGGAGATAGACATACTATTGAACAATTTGAAAATAATAATGTAATTGCTGGAACTGTTTTACAAACATTATTAAGAACCTATGGAGGCATTTTAGATAGTCCTCAAATGATTCAAGAAAATCTATTGGCAGAATTAGTACAAAGAGATATTTATTTTATCCAAAAGCAACTGATTTATTTAACAGAATTAGGACTGATCAATTATCATCAAAAAGAAAACCAACCCATTGTTCAATTTAATTGGAATAGAACTTCTGCCGAATTTATGAAATTGGATTTGGACCAATATACTGCCAGAAAAAATGCATTTCTTGAAAGAATCAAGGCATTTGCCCAATACATTCAAGCTGTACACCTAGTTTGTAGAAGTCAATTTTTAGCTCGTTATTTTGGAGAAAAAAACCCTATTTCATGTAATATTTGTGATATTTGTACAAGTACGAAGGATTAGGTATATTTTAACAAAAGATTGGAATCCCTAATTTTAGAAGCATTGTAAAAAATTGTTTCTTTACATAAAGCAATCAATATGGAAGACAAGAAAAAATATAAAATTCTTCTTTGTGAAGATGACAGCAATCTAGGTTTAGTGTTAAAAAATTACCTAGAATTAGACGAATATGAAGTTACCTTAGAAAGAGATGGTCGATTAGGTTTAGCAGCATTTCAAAGAGAGAAATTTGACCTTTGCTTATTAGATGTAATGATGCCCAATATGGATGGCTTTACATTAGCTGAAGAAATCAGAAACTCAGATCCGGATATCCCATTATTCTTTTTAAGTGCTAAAACATTAAAAGAAGATATTATCACTGGATATAAATTAGGCGCGGACGATTATATCACCAAACCTTTTGATAGTGAAGTGCTTTTAATGAAGATCAAAGCGATTATTAAAAGAAATGAAGAAGATAATAAAATTGTTGACAACCAAGAATTCGAATTAGGTAAATATCATTTCAATCCTAAATTAAGAGAATTGGTTTTCAACGGACAAGTGCAAGTGTTATCTCCAAAAGAAAATGAATTATTGAAAATGCTTGCTGAGCATAAAAATGATTTATTGACTAGAGAAAAAGCATTGAAGAAAATTTGGGGTAGCGATACCTACTTTAATGGTAGAAGTATGGATGTATACATTGCAAAATTGAGAAAGTACTTGAAAGAAGACGAGAAAATTGAAATCGTCAATATTCACGGAAACGGATTTAGATTAGTGGTGAACTAAAATAATTCTTGACTATTTCCTTGGGATTTAATTTTTCCTAAATGTTCATACGCCTTGTGGGTGACTTCACGTCCACGAGGCGTTCTTTGTAAAAAGCCTTCTTGAATCAAAAAAGGTTCATATACTTCTTCAATCGTACCAGACTCTTCACCTACAGCAGTAGCAATCGTTGAAATACCCACTGGCCCACCCTTGAATTTTTCTATAATAGCAAGTAAAATTCTATTATCCATTTCATCTAAACCATGCTCATCCACATTCAATGCTTTTAATGCATGTTGGGTAATGCCTAAATCTACTTGACCATCATTCAATACCTGTGCAAAATCCCGTACTCTTCTTAATAAACCATTGGCAATTCTGGGTGTTCCTCTACTTCTTCTAGCAATTTCACCTGCTGCATGGCTATCCACCTTAACAGTTAATATCTGAGCACTTCTTTCGATGATCTTTTGTAATACTATGGCAGGATAATATTCCAATCTTGATTTAATCCCAAATCTTGACAATAATGGAGCAGTTAATAATCCGCTTCTAGTAGTAGCTCCCACTAAAGTGAATGGATTTAAATTTATTTGAATACTTCTGGCATTCGGACCACTATCAATCATGATATCAATCTTAAAGTCTTCCATAGCAGCATATAAATATTCTTCTACCACCGTACTTAATCGATGTATCTCGTCAATAAATAATACGTCATTGGGTTCTAAACTAGTCAATAAACCAGCCAAATCGCTTGGCTTGTCAATTACTGGTCCAGAAGTTTCTTTGATTTGAACACCCATTTCATTGGCAACAATTCTACTAAGTGTTGTCTTGCCTAATCCCGGAGGTCCATGAAACAAGATATGGTCCAGGGGTTCCCCTCTCATTTTAGCCGCTTTAATAAAGATGCTGATATTTTCAATTAACTGAGGTTGACCCGAGAATGCTTCAATCGCAGTGGGGCGAATACTATTTTCAAATTCTCTGTCCTGAGGATTTAAATTTGGGCTTTCAGCATCTAAAATAAGATTCGACATGATAGTTAATTAATTCAATTATTTAGCAGCAGGAACTGGCTTCTCTAATAAATGAGTATAAATGAATTTTGTTTTTAAGTCTGCAAAATGTTTTCCTTTTGCACCGCCCCATCCATGTCTACCTCCTGGATACAACATGAATTCAACATCCTTGCCATTATCTTGAAGTGCACTTAATAACTGAATAGAATTTTGCATATGTACATTATCATCAGAACTGCCATGTACTAGTTGTAAAACCCCTTTAAAGTTTTTTATATGGGTCATCACAGATCCAGACTTGTATCCTTCTGGATTTTCCTTAGGCGTATCCATAAATCTTTCTGTATAATGAGAGTCATACAATTCCCAAGCAGTAACACTTCCACCTGCCATAGCGTGTGTAAATACAGATGATCCAAAGGTCAATGCATAGCAACTCATGTATCCACCATAACTAAATCCAGTGATCGCAATTTTCTTTGGATCTGCTTGACCATTGTCAATAAACCATTTTGCCATGGTCATATAATCTGTCATTTCCCAATAGCCTAAATTACGATACATATAATTTACTCCCTCTTTTCCAAAATGTCCGCTAGCTCTATGATCAAATGCTACTTGAATCAAACCTTCTTTTGCTAATGACTCTTTATATGCAGGATTGGACCAATTATCCATCACCGTACCTGCGCTAGGACCACCATAAATACTCACCAACATTGGATACTTTTTAGTGGGGTCCATATTTTTAGGCCAAGTTACCAAAGCCGGTAATTCATATAAACCATCTGCACTCTTGATGCGGATTAATTCTGTTTTTGCAAAATTATCTGCTTTGTAGCTTGAATCTACAGCAGTGGCAATAACTTGAATGGTTTTGGTTTTGTCTTTTTTATGGATCACTCCCATTGTAGTAGGTGTATTCACATTACTATATACAGTTACTATTTTCTTCGCATCTGGTGATAAATACACTTGGCTATTATGATAATCTCCTGAGGTTAATCTCGCTAAAGAAGAACCATTAAAGTATACTGCATATAAATCAACTCTTGCTGTATTTTCTAAACCGCGTGCAGTAAAATAAATGGTTTTATTTTTTTCATCAATTTGCTTGATACCAGTAACTGTATACTTTCCAGAAGTAATCGCATTCATTAATTTACCTTCCATATTGTACAAATACAAATGGTTATACCCAGATGCGTCTGACTGAGCTATATACCCTTGGTTATTTGCCAAGAAATTGATTCTTCCACTCACTCTATCTTCTAAATCAATCCATGTTTTTTGATATTCTTTATACACTTCTTTCTTTGCACCATTAGTCATGTCTAATTCATAGATCATTAAATTATTTTGTCCACGATCCATCCATGACATCCACATGCTATTGTTATTCGGATTCCAAATAGGCCATCCAAAATATTGATCTTCTTGCTCTTTAAAGTCTGCCCAAGTAATATTGCCGCCTGTTGGACTAGTC
>CANHUW010000112.1 GCA_947463975.1 Bacteroidota bacterium | reverse complement strand
TGGGGTAGATATTATTAGTATTTATGATTTTGTTTTAAAAGTAGATTACAGTGTGAATCAGCTTGGTGACAAAGGTTTATATTTACAAGGCGGAATTAATTTTTAATTTTACATCATGAAAGTAGCTATTTATAGTAGGGGTGTGGATTTGGATCAACAGCAATCTTTGAATGCTTTGTTGGCGGAGCTATATCGCTATGATGTGGACATTTTTGTTTTCGAAGACCTTATCCGAAAATTTGATTTAAAAGCTATTGAGGGTAAGCCTGCGTTAATCCCCTTTATGGACTCACATGATTTGCATAATGCCATTGATTGTTTGATCAGTGTTGGAGGAGATGGTACCGTTTTAGATGCCATTACTTTAGTGGGCGACACCAATATTCCCATCCTGGGTGTAAACTATGGACGACTTGGATTTTTAGCATCTATTTCTAAAGATGAATTAAGTTTAATGGTGGATGCATTAGTGAATAGGTCTTATGTAATTGATAAAAGAACTTTAATTCACTTAGATGCAGACCTTCCCATTTTTGGTGGAACCCCTTTTGCTTTAAATGAATTTGCCATTCACAAAAGAGATACTTCCCCCATGATTAAAATTCACACTTACTTAAATGGTGAGTTTTTAAATTCTTATTGGGCAGATGGATTAATTGTAGCAACACCTACTGGTTCTACAGGATATAATATGAGTTGTAATGGTCCCATTTTATTTCCAGAATCGGCGAGCTTTGTTATTACGCCAGTTGCACCGCACAATTTAAATGTTCGCTCTATTGTAGTGCCAGATACATCGGTAATTTCATTTGAAATCGAAGGACGCACTGAAGAAATTATTTGTGCAATGGATGCGCGTAAAGAAATTGTGGCTAAAAAAATTCAGTTAGCAGTTAAAAAAGAGTCTTTCACAGTGAGTTTTATAAGATTGAATGAGAATAGCTATTTGAGTACCCTAAGAACCAAGCTAATGTGGGGCTTGGATAAAAGAAATTAAAGGCATGCGTTGTATTTATATATTGTTATTTTCTTTATTATGGAGTGTATCTGCAACAGCACAGCATCTTCAGTTAATCAATGATAAAGGAGAAGTGGGTGCTTTTATGGGTTATGGATCTTATAATGGAGACATTGCTTCTGATGTACAGTATATTAAAATGAATTACGGTGCCTTTTATAAAAAACAATTGAACGCATATATAGGTTTAAGAGTCAATTATGAAAAATTAAATTTGGGAGCCAGTGATGTAAGTGCACAAAATGCGTATGATCTTGCACGTGGATTTATTTTTGAAAGAGACTTCCATGAAGTCAGTATATTGTCTGAATTGTATTTTAATCGTTTTATTACAAATAGAAAAAATTTTCGCTTCTCTCCTTATTTAGGTTTCGGAGTAGGCTATTTAATCAATGGAAATATTGACCGAACGAATGGCTATGCAAATCCTGCAAAAAACAGAATTGCAACTATGCCTATTAATTTGGGATTTAAATGGAATGTTTACAAACAAATTAGTTTATTGGGTGAATTTAAATATCGTTTCACCACTTCAGATTATGTTGATCATTTTCCGGATGGTGTGCTGTTGTCAATTCCTGGCAGTAGCAATCAATTTCAGGGGAGCAAATCTGGAAAAGACGAATTGTTGTCTGCATCTTTTGGGCTTTCTTATAATTTTAGAAAAATTTATGGCCCTGAGCAATTTAAACCTTCTAAAAAGAAAAAAGTAGACATAGAAGATCATTCTCCTAAAAAGAGATCCAAATGGCTTTTTTTCCTTCCTTTTAACCGCAAATAAGTATCGTATTGCTTATTTTTACAACATGGATAACTTGGATCTACATCGTCTCCCCCAACATATTGCTATCATCATGGATGGAAATGGTAGATGGGCTCAGGAACAGGGGCAGGACCGTTTATATGGTCATTATCATGGAGTGATTAGCGTACGAAAAGTGGTAGAAGCAGCGGCTGAAATTGGTATAAAATACCTTACCATGTATGCTTTTAGCACAGAAAACTGGGATAGACCCACCGAAGAAGTGAACGGCCTAATGACCCTTTTTGTGGAAACCATTGCCAAGGAAGTCCCTGATTTGAACAAAAATAATATCCAATTACAGTTTATAGGGGATTTGTCTACATTACCTCCTCATGCAAGTGCTGCTTTGGCCCAAGCCACTGCAGACACAGCTTCCAATACTGGCTTAAAATTGATTATTGCCCTAAGTTATAGCAGTAGATGGGAATTGGTACACGCTGCTCAAAATATTGCTCAACTGGTTAAAAATGGCCAACTTAATCCAGCGCAAATTGATGAGGCTATTTTTGCGCAAAACCTTACTACCAAAGGAATTCCAGACCCAGAATTAATGATTCGCACCAGTGGGGAACATCGTATAAGTAATTTCTTATTGTATCAACTAGCATACGCAGAATTGTATTTTACTGAAACTCGTTGGCCTGATTTTAGAAAAGAGCACCTTGTGGAAGCCATTTTGGATTACCAATCCAGAGAACGCAGATTTGGTAAAACTAGTGCTCAAATTCAGTCAAATGAGTAAAATAATTAATATGTTATTTTCTCCTTTTTAACAAAGACTTTGAGATTTTACGAGTAATTTGCGACTCTTTTAAGATTATAAATTATAGCCCAACCAGCAGATGCAGAAATTGACCCGTTTTTTTATTGGATGTATATCGGTACTTGTATTGTCCTCAACTTGTTTTGCTCAGGAAGTTCCTGTTAAAGACTCGGTTTCTCAGATCAATGTTAAGTTACAAAACCTCTTTACTCAAAGAATTGTATCTAAATACAAAATTCGCTCTATCAAAGTGGTAGGAAATGAATTTTTTGATGAAAGCCTCTTATTGTCTTTATCTACCCTAAATGTCGGGGATGAGGTTCAAATACCTGGTGGAGATAATTTCTCTAGAGCCATTCGAAAGTTGATGGACCAGAATTACTTTAGTGATGTAAGTATTTATATTACCGATTTAAAGGACAAGGATATTGATGTAGAAATTGATGTGGTGGAGCGCCCTCGTTTGTCTAGATTTAATTTAATTGGGGTAAAGAAAACGGAGAAAGATGAATTGTCTGGAAAGACAGGTTTGACTCCTAATAGAGTGATCACAGAGAATATGAAGATTACTGCCATTGAAGGTATCAAGAAATTTTATGCAGAAAAAGGTTTTCAGGACGCATCTGTTGTGATTAAAGAACAAAAAGATGCTTCCAGAAAAAACAATGTATTGTTAGACTTTGTGGTAGATCGCGGTCCAAAAGTGCGTATTAACAACATTAATTTTGGCGGCAATAAAATTGAAGAAGGTAAATTAAAGAAAAGTTTGAAAGAGATACACGAAAAGTCTAGAATGACTTTGTATCCACTGAATGATAAGCCTGTAATTGTTAAAACCAATCCATATACTTTTGAAGAGTACCTTCAAGAAAAAGGCTATTTGACTTTTACAAAGACTAGAAAAATTTTGAATCCTTATTTACGTGTTAAATTATCAAGTTCAAAATTCAATCCTAAGAAATACGAAGACGCAAAAGAAAACTTATTGGATTATTATAACGCGCTTGGATTTAGAGACGCTGTGATTGAAAAAGACACTGTGTATCATAACGCTGCTGGCAATTTGAATATTGACATGCAAATGAAAGAGGGGAAGAAGTATTATTTTGGTAATTTGACTTGGAGAGGAAATACCAAATACTCAGATTCTCTCTTGACCAGTATTTTAAATATTAAGAAGGGTGATATTTATAACAGGGAAATTCTTTTCAATAAATTAGGTAAAACACCTACTCCAGAAGGTGGAGATGTGAGTGGTTTATACCAAGATGATGGTTATTTATTTTTCCGAATAGATCCAATTGAAACTGCAGTATACAATGATACCATTGATTTTGAAATTAGGGTAATGGAAGGTCCGCAAGCTACCATTAAAACTATTCGTATTGCAGGTAATGAAAAAACAAAAGATTTTGTAATTCGTAGAGAAATCAGAACCATTCCTGGAGATAAATTTAGCCGTACTTTTTTGATTCGTTCACAACGTGAAATTGCACAGTTAAATTATTTCGATCAAGAAAAAATTAAAATGGAACCTATTCCTAATGCGGATGATGGTACAGTGGATATTAACTATGGTGTTGAAGAAAAATCTAGTGATCAATTAGAATTGAGTGCTGGATGGGGTGGTTTTATTGGTTTGACAGGGACCTTAGGGGTTACTTTCAATAATTTCTCTTCGAAGAATCTTTTTACCAAGAAAGCTTGGGATCCATTGCCTATGGGCGATGGTCAAAAATTAAGCTTGCGTATGCAAAGTAATGGTAAAGCATTTAGATCTTACAACTTTACTTTCACTGAACCTTGGTTTGGTGGTATTAAAAGAAACTCTTTAACCTTTAGTGTTTATAATACTAAATTTGGTCAATCTTATGATCCAATAACTGGTATGTTCAATCCTAATGTAGCTGATCAAAGATATATTTCTACAACAGGAGCAACATTGTCTTTCGCAAGACAATTAACTTGGCCAGATGACTATTTTTCTTTCAGTACTGGTTTAAACTATACAAGGTACAAGTTAAAAAACTATGCAATTGATCCGTTTAATCTTCCCAACTTTGATAATGGTTTTGTAAATAACTTAAACATAAGATTAGCATTACAAAGAACTTCTATTGACCAACCATTGTTTCCAAGATCGGGTTCTACTTTTTTATTGAGTGCTCAATTGACTCCACCCTATTCTGCTTTTGATCCAAATTTTGCTAAGAAAGCAAATCCTTACGAATTATTAGAATACCATAAGTGGAGATTTAATGGTGAGTGGTTTGTGCCATTGGGTAAACCTGCAGGAGAAGAACGCAATAAACAATTTGTGTTGAAGTTTGCTGCTAAGTTTGGATTCGTAGGAAGATACAATGAGTCTTTAGCAATTTCTCCTTTTGAACGTTTCCAAGTAGGTGACGCAGGATTAAGTAATCAGTTTGCATTATTAGGATTTGATATCATTGCTCAAAGAGGTTATCCTGTGTATGAATCTTCTAATCCAAAAATTAATCCTGATCAACAATCTTCTAGACAGAAATTCACCATGTTTAATAAATATGTTGCTGAATTAAGATATCCTTTGAGTTTAGCAGCAAGTAGTACTATCTACGCATTAACTTTCTTCGAAGCGGCTAACTGATGGTATAGCATGAAAGATTATAATCCATTTAATTTAAGAAGATCAGTGGGTGTGGGTATGCGTTTCTTCTTACCTATGTTTGGATTATTAGGTTTTGATTATGGTATAGGTCTTGATAGACTGAATGCAACCAACTCTTTGAAAGA
>CANHUW010000111.1 GCA_947463975.1 Bacteroidota bacterium | reverse complement strand
GCCATTGATCAAAGCATTTTAGGTATAACTCATATATACAAAGGAGAAGGTGTACCCTTTGATCCTGAAGGATTAACTAGCACCTTGCCTGCCATTGTTCAAGTTATTTTTGGATACTTGGTGGGTGAGTATATTCAAAACAAAGGAAAGAATTTTGAAATGCTTTCTCAATTACTACTCACTGGCGTAGTGCTTGTATTTGCTGGATATATATGGGATTTCAGTTTCCCTATTAATAAAAAAATATGGACAAGTAGTTATGTGGTGTATACTTCTGGATTAGCAATGATCACTTTAAGTGTATTTATTTACTTCATTGAATTTAAACATGCTGCAGGCAAGTGGAGTTATTTCTTCGAAGTCTTTGGCAAAAATCCCTTATTCATTTTTGTATTGAGCGGTTTTTTACCAAGAGTAATAGCCTTATTAAGATGGGAAGACCATATCAATGAACAAGGTGAGAAAGTCTATACATCAAGCCTTCCATGGTTTTATGAACATGTATGTAAAAATATTTATTCAGATCCAAGAATAGGATCATTACTGTATGCACTTTGTTTTATTGCCTTTATGGCCATATTAGCATACATCTTAGACAAAAAGAAAATATATATCAAAGTATAAAGAAGTAAAGACTAGTCTAAGTTCTATAGAAGAGCCTTATATAAATAAGCTATTCGCTTTTTCTAAACTTTCTGGTTTACCCACATCTATTAAGATTCCATCACTGTGATCAAAATAGTGAATAGCATAATGTTGTGCTAATTGCAAATAAGCATCTATCATGGAAAACTTGCCACTTAATTGTACTGCATCAAAAAATGCCTGATGTACAATATGTATACCACTGAATGCTTTTGGAACTGCAGTGCTTTTATCCTTTAATGGATTAGCCCATTTTTCTTCACCAGTGGTGTTATTTTTCCAGCCACATAAAGTACCCGCTGTATTGAATATTAAATTCCTACTGGTTGTTCTATTGGTGACTGCTAGTGTAGCCACTAAATCTCCTTCAGCTTTAGCTTCGAAAATTTCATCTGCAGCAATCATTTTATCCAAAGGCAGGTCCGTTAAAATATCTGCGTTCATCAAAATCCATCGTTCTTCTTCTATAAAATAGTTTTTAGCACGAACCAATCCCCCACCTGTTTCCAATACCTCATCTGTTTCATCAGAAATAGTCACGACAGACCCCCAACCCTTATTTTTTTGAACAGCATCCATAATCTGATCAGCAAAATGATGCACATTCACAACAACTTCATAAATACCATATTGTTGTAAATACTCAATATTTCTTTGCAATAAAGACTTACCATTTACCATAGCTAAAGCCTTAGGATGATGATCTGTAAAGGGTTTTAGCCTCGTACCCAAACCTGCTGCTAGAATCATTGCACGCATAATCAAATTATTTTACCCAGTTTTCTTTATTCGTATGAACTAAGTGCACTTTTACTTTGTACTTATTTTTTAAATGTCTTGCGGTTTGTTCTGCAGCAAAAACACTTCTATGCTGGCCACCAGTGCATCCAAAATTTATCTGTAAACTAGCAAACCCTCTTTTTAAATAATCCTCTACATTGATATCCACCAAATCCCAAACACTGTTTAAAAAGACATTCATTTTAGTTTTTTGTTCCAAAAAATCTTGTACTGGTTTATCTAATCCAGATAATTTTTTATACTCATCAAATCTCCCGGGATTTAATATACCTCTCATATCAAAAACAAAGCCTCCTCCATTTTCTGTAGGATCTACTGGTATACCTTTTTTATAACTAAAACTATGAATAGTAACTTCTAAAACAGTATCCTCGTTAGCAATGGGTGGTGTAAATCTTGCAACAACTTCCTCTGATACCATCCATTGTAAAATAGAAGCAAAAACAGGTGTTTCTTTTTCAAGATTAGTGGTTGCTAAAAAGCTTTTCAGATTTTGTAAACCTAGTGGTATACTCGCTAAGAAATGCGCCTTTCGTTCAAACAAACCTCTAAACCCATAAGCACCTAAAACCTGTAATAAGCGCAATAACACAAATCCATTATATTGTTTTCTGAAAGCAGCTTCGTTTAAAGCTTGTGGCAATATCTTATTCACTTCTTGAATATAATATGCTAATAATTGATCTTTCCACTCTTGGCTCAATTCTGCTTTTGCTTGCCATAACAAAGAAGCCACATCATAACTTAATCCTCCTTGCATGCCGCCTTGAAAATCTATAAAGTACACTTCATCATTATGCACCATAATGTTTCTGCTCTGAAAATCTCTGAATAAAAAATAATTAAAGTCTTTACTCGCCAACTCATCACTTAATAATTCAAACTCGTTCATCAACGCTTGCTTATCATAAGGATATTGCAAACTGTCTAAGAAATAATATTTATAGTACAATAAATCAGACATAATAGATTGATTGCCGAATAATTTCGAGGTTAGACATTTTTGGTAATCCAATCCATCCTGACCTTTCACTTGCAATGTCGCTAATGCCTTTAAACTTTTTTTAAAAAGAGAAAGAACATGTTCCGTCTTCCCTTCCTTCTCTAAAATTTCTAATAAAGAAATATTACCCACATCTTCTTGAATATAACAAGTACCTTCTTTATTAATTGCTAAAACCTCGGGCACGGGTAATCCCTTCGCCTTGAAATGTTGAGCAAAATAAATAAAAGTCTGATTCTCTTTGATATTTAAACTAACTGTTGCAATCCAAGATTGCTCCCCTTGATGAATTCTAAAATAGATTCTATCTCCACCGCTTTGGGGTATTTTATGTATTGCCTCCCATTCTCCAGAAACGACAGTGCTAAATAAATTTTTAATCTGAATAATTGGGTCTTCCATTCGTTATTTTATGCTTTTTTATAGACCTTAAATGTACCTATTTTACTAGTAAAAGACCTGCTAAATTAATTCAAATCAATTGTATTAAAAATTAAACATTCATGCTATTGGCAAGCAAGCTATGAAAATGGTGTGTTCCCTGTTCTCTTTGTGTAGCATACCTACCATAATGGTAAAACCTTGAACGTATCCCCTGTTGCACATTTTGTACTATTTCTTCATCTTCCTCTTCCACTGTATCTAATCCACTACCTGCGCCCTGTCCTAATTTAGCTGCATCAAAAACGAAACTTAAAAAACTTACTTTGGTATTACCCGCATCTATAGGTGTAATTATATTCAAAGACAATCCCCATGGATAAAAATTAAACATCATATTTGGATATACCCAAAAATAATAGGCTGCAACGTTTTTACCAGCATCTTGATGATCTGCAGGAATTTCAAAACAATTTTCGTTGTTCTTAGCAATCCCTAATTGTAAACTGGAGTACTCAAATATTTCTGTCGTGTAATCTTTAAAATCTAAAAACACGCTTAATCCGGGATGTACAAATGGAATATGAAATCCTTCTAAATAATTTTCACAGTACAAGGCCCAATTGGCTTTGATATAATAATCATTGGATCTACTCGCATCAAATTTCAACTCTTTGATAGGCATCCAACCTACTCTTTTTTCCATCTCTCTAAAATACAATGCAGGATCCAAGCCCTTGCTCAGCTGCGTAAACAATAGTGGACCCCATTGGTACATTTTCAAATGATGTAAATGATTATTCTCTGGAATAAAATTTTCTACCTCTTTAAATTCTGGCATAGAAATAAATTTTCCGTCCAAATGAAATGCTCTTCCATGATATTTACAACGCAATTGTTTTAATGCACTGCAAGGTTCATACACCATTAGATTTCCTCTATGGGTACATACATTAGACAAGCAGTGCAAATGTCCTTCTCTGTCTTTGGTTAATACCAAGGGCTCCTCCATATAATTGTCCAATAATTTAAATGGATAAGCATCTCCTTCATTGGGCACCATACCCTCATGTCCTATGTATTGCCAACTTGGGGCAAAGATTTTTTCTTTGGCTGCTTCCAAGCAAGCAGGGTCCAAATAGAAACTGGTATCTATGGTCTTCGCTCTTGCAATATTAGGGTCTATAAAAAATGGGGCCATACAGCAGCAATTAGATCTCAAGATACAACTTTAGCCCCGATCTAAAATAGCTAAAGAACTGATTTTGAGCAGTCTACATGGATCTAAAAACCTGAGAAAATAATCATTAAAATACTAAATTATTTAGTTAATATTGCTAATAATTTTAGTTTTATGCAATTTATAGACAAGGAACCTATGGAAGGAATGGCCACCCAACAGATTAACAAAAACTACCAGGCCAATCAAGTAGTCCAAGCCAACGCCACCGGATTTGGGGCAGCGTCGGACGATTTTATGGAAAGAGGCATTGACCTAAATGAACAACTAGTACAAAATAAACCCGCTACTTTTTTCTTTAGGGTGAATAGTGACGCGATGCTAGGCGCTGGTATTCATATTGGAGATACTTTAATTGTAGACAGAAGTGTCCCTCCTAGTTCGGGCAAGGTAGTGGTGGCTATTTTGAATGGAGAATTTTTAGTGCGTCGTTTACAAATGCAGGCACATAGTGTGAGCTTATTACCAGAGAATAAAAAATATGGTGCTATTCACGTAGAACATCTAGAAGATTACCGCACCTGGGGTGTAGTGACTTATGTAATTCATGCTTTATAAATATGTATGCAAGGCATTGTTGATTGCAATAGTTTTTATTGCTCCTGTGAAAGATTATTTGATCCTAGATTATTGCGTAGTCCTATTGTAGTATTAAGCAATAATGATGGATGTATTGTATCTAGATCGGATGAAGCAAAGCAATTAGGTATCAAGATGGCGGTACCTTATTTTCAAGCAAAAGAAATGATGGAGAAAAATGATGTGGTTACTTTTTCTTCTAATTATCATTTATACGGAGACATGAGTTGGCGTGTAATGGAAACCATGAGAGCATTACTGCCAAAGGATTGTGTAGAAGTGTATTCGGTAGACGAGGCTTTTATTAATTTAGATCATATTGCTCCCGAAGATTTATCATCTTATTGTACTCATCTAAAATCAACAATTGAAAATTGGACAGGTATTCCTGTATCTATTGGCGTAGCACCTAATAAAGTATTAAGTAAAGTAGCGAATAGATTAGCGAAGAAAAATAAAATAAAAACCAAGGGTGTAGTAGTATTACATAATACCCGTCTTATTCAAGCAGCATTACAACAAACTCCGGTGGAAGATATCTGGGGCATTGGATTTCAGTATGCAGAAAAATTAAAAACATATGGTATATACAATGCATATACTTTAAGCATCAAAGAGCTTAGCTGGGGTAAACGTTTTTTAGGAGGCATTGTAGGGATTAAATTAATCAGAGAATTGAAGGGACATAAAACGCATGCCATGCAAGCACCACGCACAGAGAAAAAAATGATTGCTACTACTAGAATGTTTGGACGAGAAGTAAGTGATTGGCAAGAAATAGAAGAAGCGTTGGCTACTTATGCTACTAGGGCT
>CANHUW010000110.1 GCA_947463975.1 Bacteroidota bacterium | reverse complement strand
CTCCACTTCTGCTTCTACCCTTTCATTCTCACTCAATAAAATATGAGGTCTTATAGTTTTTAAAGTATTTTCTGCTTTTTCAAAAGTGTCTTTTGAACAAAGCATCTTGATCATTTTAAGATCTAAGTTCTTCGTTCGAAGTAAAGTATGCGTTGTCTTATATGCTTCTGATTGATATTCGAGCATATTCTTATCCATTAAATCTTGGATAAAGAACAAAGCAGCAGCTTTATGTCTACAAACCTCAGATAAGTTATATGGACATCCACATCTTAAAGAAAGCGTTGCAGGATTTTTAAAATTCTCTATGGTTACTTTATAAAAAGTACTATAGCCATCGTCTTTTACCCTACAATTGATAGAACCCAATAATGGATCGAACTTTACCAGCTCAATATTTTTCAAGGCAAAAATGCGCTTACCTCTTCTGATCACCTCTTCGGTGCCGTAACTGTATATATGTTTAACTAAATAGGGTAATGCCATAATAAATACAAATTACCCTTCAAAAAGGGCAATTTGCAAATGTACAACTTTGTGGGCTATTTTAAATCAATCAATGACCCATTCTTGAAAATGGGCAAAGAAGGAGCAACATCCTTAGAAATACAATATAACATGTCTTCCTCTAAGCCATAAGCTGCCAAACGATGCCAATGCGTTAGGGTTTTAATGTAGTTAGGCATGTCCGCTTTGTGCATATTATATAAATTATTAGCCATATAACTACTATCGCAATGAATAGTGAATTGGTCTTTAATTTCTTCAATGACTGCACCAGCAAACAGAGTATCTTCTATATTAAATCTATTTTTCCAACCAGAACAACCTAAAATAATATTGGCATTTTGTTCTTTTAAAAAACGAACCACTTTTGATAAATTAGGAAATGAGCCTGTTATCACCTCTTTAGCACCCTGCTTCAAAGCCATATGTAACAATTTCGTGCCATTGGTAGTGGTAATCACAAGGGTTTTATTTTCGATAAAAGATCTAGGATATTCAGAAGGCGAATTGCCATAAGACAATCCCGGAATAATTTTTCCATCTCTTTCACCAGCAGTAATTCCCCCTGTTTGCTTCCCCATCTCAATACATAATTCCGCTGAATCAACAGGGATAATTTTGGATGCCCCATTGTATAAAGCCGTTGCCATAGTAGAAGTCGCTCTAAACACATCAATGATCACCACTATTGAATCATTCACTTCATATAAGTCTAATAAAGAAGGTGTTAAAACCGTATGTAGACTTGGTTTCTTTTTTTGTTCACTCATAGGCGCAAAGATACAACAAGACTCATTTTTTTAATCGTTAAACTTTATCTTTTGCTTTATTTAACAATAAAATTTCCGAAATAATAATTTCAGTAGTCGTTCTTTTGATTTCATTCTTATCTGTATAAGATTTATTCACAATTCTACCTTCAATAGCTATCTCAGAACCCTTCAATAAATACTGCTCGGCATATTGCGCTAACTTGGACCAAGCCACTAAATTAAACCACTGCGTCTCATCCACCCATTCCCCTTTTGCATTCTTAAATCGGTCATTTACGGCGATACTTAAATTGGCAACTTTTTTATCCGTATCAAAAATTTTGATCTCTGGAGCAGCACCAAGATGCCCAATTAATTGTACTTTGTTTTTAATTGCTTTCATAAAATATTTTTTTGTTGAAACACAAAACTGCGAGAAAACAATTTGCAAAAACTTGGTAATTATCTATACAATAAAAGGGGGCATTTGCCCCCTTTTATTGTATGATCATCATTATTTTTTACTTAAATGGAAACTTCACCACTTTAGCTTTAACCAATGTATTTCTAATATCTATATAAATTTCAGTACCCAATTTTGCATGTTCTGTTGCTACATATCCTAACCCAATCGCTTTACCTAAACTTGGAGCCTGTGTACCAGAAGTAACTGAACCAATTTCTTTTCCGGCAGCATCTTTAATAATATAATAATGACGAGGAATACCTCTATCAATCATTTCAAAACCTACTAATTTTTTGGCAACACCATTTTCTTTTTGCGCTTTGATAGCAGCCGAATTAGTAAACTCTTTAGTAAACTTAGTGATCCATCCTAAACCAGCTTCAATGGGACTAGTGGTATCATCAATATCATTACCATATAAACAAAAGCCCATTTCTAACCTTAATGTATCTCTTGCCCCAAGGCCAATTGGCTGTATGCCAAATTCGGCACCTAATTCAAACAATGCATCCCAAACCTTTGAAGCATTATCGTCCATATCTTCAAAATAAATTTCAACCCCACCGGCACCAGTATATCCCGTTGCACTGATTAAAACATTGTCAATATCCAATAATTTTCCTTTCGCAAAACTATAATAAGGCATATTCAATACATCTATATCTGTCATCTTCTGAACAATCTGAGTAGCTTTTGGACCCTGCACCGCTAACAAAGCTGTTTTAGCGCTAATATTGATCATCTCCACGCCCTTGGTATTGTAACCGCTAATCCAATTCCAATCTTTTTCAATATTAGAAGCATTTACAACCAACATGTATACCTTATTTTTCTCTACACAATACACCAATAGGTCATCTACAATACCACCTGTAGTATTGGGTAAACAACTATACTGCGCTTTACCGTCTTCTAAAACAGAAGCATCATTAGATGTTACGCGCTGGATTAAATCCAAAGCATTCGGTCCTCTTACAATAAACTCCCCCATATGACTCACGTCAAATACGCCAGCAGCATTTCTAACGGCAGCATGCTCTAGATTAATTCCTGCATAACTAATAGGCATATTGTATCCAGCAAAAGCAGCCATTTTTGCACCAAGTGCTACATGTTTTGCAGTAAAGGGGGTATTCAGTATTTCACTCATCAATTTAAAATTTGAACAAAGGTACACAAAAAAAACACCCCCTCTAAAAAGAAGGGGTGTTTTTCATCTTAACTATACACAACGGAATCTAATAAGTAAAACGCTCTAAAACCCAGTTGATGTCGGTTAATTTACCAGCAACTTTTGGAAGTCTACTTTTCTTTACATCTGAAGCATCTACAGATACGGCTATTTTTTGAGTGGATTTATTAATATCCTTTTTTTGCTTCTCCAAAGCCTTATCAATTTTTTCTAACTCTTTTAATTTGTCTTCTCTGGTTTTTTGTAAATTGTTCTCTAACGCTTCTCTTTCTCTCTTTAATTCCTCCAATCTTTGCTCCATCTCGTCTGGATCTTGATCGTCGTTGTTTAATTTCTCCTCAGCATCATCATCTCTTTTGAGTTTTTCTAAACCAGTTGCTGTCATTTTATACTCTACACCACGCTCATAAGAGAAGGATTCATTATCCCATGGCTCATTCCATTCATCATACCAATCTTCATCAGAAGAAATACGATCAAAGGTTTCGGTATGCATACCTCTTCCGTTAATTCTAACATTTGTTTGTGACCAACCCTTATTGGTTATTTTAATGCGCTTACCCACCGGCACTGAAATGGTCATAATAATATGTTGGTTTCTAAATTTATCTTTCTTATTAATCGCAATACCTTTATCCAAATACACCAAACTATCTTGCTGCTTTAAATCAAAATTAATTTTACTAGCTAATTCATTGGCGTTTTGGATGGTTTTCCCATTGCTCAATTTCACCACTTTTACTTGGAAGCTATCTGTTTTTGACTGAACAATTCTAATTCTTAAATTTCTTACATAAACAGTGTCTTCATCAGAAAATGCATCAAAAGGGGACAGTTGGAACCAACGATTTTCATAATATTTCATTTTAGGTGATGCAGTCACTTCTAAATAGTCTACTCCTGGGTTTACCAAAGAAACAGTTTGTTCTTCAGGTATATTGTGCTTTGAGAAACTATGACCTAAGCTACTTCCAAAATAGAATAATAAAATCCATCCTACTACCCATAAAGCAACAAAGCTAGACCTTACCCAAACATTGGCTTTTTTATATCCAGCCAATTTTCTTATTACTGCAGTAACAATACCTAAAATAGGCACCCAAACAAAAAATAACAATGCACCATACACAGACCATATTTGTGCACCATCTTCCAATAAGAATTTTCTAAGCGGCATCAACGCAGTCGCAGCTACTCCAATGCCAAATAAAGCAGCTAATAAAGAAATACCGATAATACCTAAAATAAAATATACAAATGCTTTAATACAAATAGTAATTACACGACCAATAAAATGAAAAAATCCTCTTTTAGGTTCTCTCTGCTCATTACTTTCTTCTCTTCTTTCCTCAATATTTGCACCTTTTTCTGATCTTGATTTTTTATTATAAAAATCACTGCCCCAACCTTGTGCTCTTTTGCTAAAACCTTCCATATCATTCTGAATGGTATTCTTTATACTATTCAAATCTACTTTCTCTCCCACCATTTCTAATTTATCTGCACTTGTTTTGGCTTCTGGCAATACCAACCAAAGAACAATATATATAAATACAGATCCTGGACTAAATGTAATGTCTAAGAAATTAGGAAAATCAGGTGCATCCCAAAATTGGAATAAATGAATTTCTCTAAAATTAAATACTAGACGAATAAAAGGTATCAAAAATAAGATTCTAATAATCCAAACTTGTATACCAAAGTACTTGGACAAACCAGCACAAACACCACCAATCACTTTATTTTCGATATCTCTAAACAATCTTTTTTTAACTCCTCCCACTTCTTTCACGGAAGAACTTGGAACGGCAATCCATAAAATTAAATACCCTAAAATATTTACACCGATCAAAAAGATCCATAAAATTCTCACCAATAAAGGTTCTAAACCAAAATAATTAGCAATACCACTACAAACTCCACCTAATACTTTGTTTTGCTCATCACGATATAAACGCTTTGGTCTTATATTATCCCAATTATTTTGACCTTCATTTGGAGAAGAAGTATAACTTGTATTGCTTGAACTAGATTGTGCTTCAAAACCATCCTGTGCTTCAAAATCCGCAGGACGACCAATGCTTTCAATAATTAAATTGATATCAGCTTCGGTAATACAAACTGCTCCCTTTTTCAATCTATCTTCACATAATTCAGCTACACGACATTCTATATCATTGATGATTTCATCTTTACCTTCTTCTTTTTCAAAATAAGAACGAAGGGTTTCTATATAGTTTTTCAAATTTTCATAAGCCATTTCTTCAATCGGAAGAATACGACCTTGGAAATTAATATTGATTACTTTTTTCATTACTTAAAATTTATTCAGCAGTATTTGCTTCGTTAACAATGGGATTTGCTTTTGGTGCAATAATGGCTTCTACCGAAGCTGCCATTTCAGACCAAGTAGTATGTAATGCTTGATAGGCTTTCTCCCCTTCTTCTGTCATTACAAAATATTTTCTTGGGGGCCCACTGATACTTTCTACCCAACGGTAATTTAATAAGCCCGCATTTTTTAATCTTGTTAACAAAGGATACAAAGTTCCTTCTAGAATATGCAAATTGGCCGCTTTCATTTGCTCAACAATATCACTTGGATACACCTCGCCTTGTTGAATGATGGACAATATGCAAAACTCCAAAACGCCCTTGCGCATCTGACTTTG
>CANHUW010000109.1 GCA_947463975.1 Bacteroidota bacterium | reverse complement strand
CTATTGAGGTATACCCATTCAATTGGTTTTTAATGTGACCGTCTTTTAATTAGGAAAATTTCTTAGAGGTCATACAAAAATACGCGAAAAAAAGCCCCCTACAAAATGGGTTTTGCGTTGAACCATAAATGTTTATAAATGTTATTTAAAAGTGAACATCTTCACTCCTAAAGCCAAAAATATGAAAAAAACAGCCCTTTTACTAAGCTTCGCCCTTTTTGTACTTGTTTTGACAAGTTGGGAATGGAAAAAGAACCAATATCCAACCCTTCAAAAAGGAGAAGTCATTGAGTGCTTAAATATGGAAACCCAACAAGCTTATCAGTTGGAAGCTTCCACACCTGCTTTTGCAAGCTTACATATTACCCCAAAAGTTGTTCATCCCTCAGATTTAGTAGGTAGTATGATTAGCTTTGATGCAGCCGATGGCAATAAAGCCAATGCCTATTTTATACCTGCAAAAAAGAAATCCAATAAATGGTTGATCGTTATACAAGAATGGTGGGGATTAAATGATCAAATCAAAATGGAAGCAGACCAATATTTTAAGGACTTGGGTGATATGAATGTGCTAGCTGTTGATATGTATGATGGAAAAGTTGCAGCCACTCCGGATAGTGCGATGAAATTAATGCGTGGCGCAGACATGAATAGAATGACTGCAATTATTCAAGGTGCTATTAAGCATGCAGGATCAAAAGCAAATATTTATAGTGTGGGCTGGTGCTTTGGTGGTATGTGGAGTTTACAAACTGCGATTCTTGCAGGACCACAAGCGAAGGGATCTGTTATGTATTATGGCCGTCCAGAAACCAATATGGAAAAATTAAAATCTATTCAATGTGATATCATTGGCTTCTTTGGCAATAAAGATCAATCACCCTCTCCAGCAATGGTTAACGCGTTTGAACAAAACATGAAAGATGCTGGCAAAAATTTAGCAGTGAATAGATATGATGCAGGACATGGTTTTGCAAATCCAAGTAATCCATCATTTAATGCTGCGGCAAAAGAAGATGCTTACGCGAAGTCAATTGCATTTTTAAAAGCACACTAGAATTAGTAAATTTTAGAAGGAATTAAATAGTTTTTAACATAATCATTCACCCCATCTTCTAGCGAGTAAAACTGGGCAGAATATCCTGCTGCGCGAAGCTTTACCATATTGGCTTCTGTGAAATATTGATATTTGTCTCTAATATCCAATGGCATATCTATAAATTCAATATTAGGTTGCAAGCCCTGTGCATTAAATGTACTAGTAGCAAGATCATAAAAAGATCTTGCTTTGCCAGTGCCTAAATTGTATAAACCATTTTTGTTGGCATCCCAAGTATTTGACATCATGTGATGTAACATCCAACCAATAACTTTTACTAAATCTTTTACATACACAAAATCACGCAACTGTTCTCCATCTTTAAAACCTTCTTTATGACTTTTGAATAATTTCACTAAACCCGATTGCTTAATTTGATGATACGAATGAAAAATCACACTAGCCATTCTAGCTTTATGAGATTCATTAGGACCATATACATTAAAGAATTTTAAGCCCGTCCATGATAAAGGTTGATTGATTTGAGCAAGTGCCCATTTATCAAATTCATTCTTACTAACACCATATGGATTTAAAGGAGTCAATTGATTCACAATTTCATGGTTATCATCATATCCATGTTCACCAGCACCATAAGTAGCGGCAGAAGATGCATAAATAAATGGAATACCTTTTTTAGTAGCGTATTGCCATAAAGATTTTGAATAATTCAAATTCAACTCTTCATGAATAGCATAATTAAATTCAGTGGTATCTGTTCTAGCACCTAAGTGAACTATTGCGTCTACTTCAAATTCGTCATTATCTAATTGAGCGATAAATGATTGTCTTTCGATTACTTTGATGAATTGTTTTTGCTCCCAGTTTTTTCTTTTCTCTTCTACACCAAAATCATCTACCAATAGCAATTGATTAAAACCTTGTTCATTTAAAAATTGAACAAACACTGAACCAATAAATCCAGCAGCTCCGGTAACTACTATGATGGGTTGTTTTGACATGAATGATAGAACTTATTTTAATTTATTTTCAATAGCAGTGTCGTACTTATTTTTCCAAGTACTAATATTGCCCCAATCCTCTCCCTCTACTTTTACTGTACCATTCGTAACTGTACCAAGCACTGTAGCTTTAACTCCAGACTTTGTAGCAGTAGCTTCAATAGAAGCAAGAGAAGTAGCTTTACAAGATATAATTACCCTACTTTGTGCTTCACCCATCCAATATGCATCTTTTCTTAATGTGCTATTATTTGAACTTACTTCAAAACCTTTATTGTTATAATAAGCAGATTCTAATAAAGTCACGATCAAACCACCTTCTGAAATATCATGTGCAGATTGAATTGAATGATCTTTGATTAATTGCGCAACTATTTGTTGCAATGCAAATTCTTCATCTAAATCAAAATGTGGAGCAGTAGAATGTGTAATGCCTTTTAACTTATTAATATATTCAGAAGAGCCAATATCATTTCTCTGTTCTCCTAATAAAACAATAATATCACCCTCTTCTTTGAAATCAAGTGTCATTCTGTTTTTCATATCTTCTACAATACCTACCATACCAATAGTGGGTGTTGGGAAAACAGGACCATCCGGATTTTGATTATAGAAACTCACATTACCTCCAGTTACAGGTGTATTGAATTTTCTACATGCAGCACCCATACCTTCTACAGACTTTACAAACTGATAATATACTTCTGGATCGTAAGGATTACCAAAATTCAAACAATTGGTTACACCAATAGGCTCACCACCTGAACAAACAATATTTCTTGCAGCTTCAGAAACAGCAATCATGGCACCTTTATATGGATCAGCAAAAACATATTTACTATTACAATCTACCGTCATCGCTAATGCTTTACCAGTACCTTTTGCTAAAACTATTGATGCATCACTTGGCGCATTGGTGGAAGTATTTGCAGCACCCACCATACTGTCATACTGTGTATAGACCCATCGCTTAGAAGCGATATTAGGTAATTGAATCAATGCCTCAACAGACAATTTTAAATTATCTGTATCAGCAACAGTATTCATATCAAATGCATTCACTTTAGACAAGTAAGCAGGCTCTTTATATTCACGTGTATATTGAGGAGCGCCACCACCTAATACCAATTCATAAGCAGGTAAAGAAGCTTCCAATTCACCATGCATATAAAAATTCAATAAGCCATCATCTGTCACTTCTCCAATATTGCTACAAGACAAATCCCATTTTTCAAATACAGCTAATACATCTGCTTCTCTCCCTTTCTCGACTACCATCAACATACGTTCTTGACTCTCGCTCAATAATAATTCCCAAGCCTTCATATTTTGTTGACGCGTTGGAACCTTGTCTAAATCAATGCGCATGCCTACTTCACCTTTTGCACTCATTTCTGCCGTAGAACAAATAATACCTGCAGCACCCATATCTTGCATACCCACAACACCACCTGTTTCAATTACTTCTAAACAAGCTTCTAATAGTTTCTTTTCTTGAAATGGATCACCCACTTGCACTGCTGGTAATTCTTCTACACTATCTGCAGTAATTTCTGCAGAAGCAAAGCTTGCACCACCAATACCATCTTTACCCGTTGCACTTCCAACAAAAAATACAGGATTACCTTTTCCTAATGCAATAGCGCTCACTGTCTTACCGGCTTTTACAATACCCACACTCATTGCATTTACCAATGGGTTGGTATGATAACAATCTTCAAAATATAATTCACCCCCAACAGTAGGTACACCAAAACAGTTTCCATAATGTCCAATACCATGCACTACACCTGCTAATAATCTTTTTGTTTTGGTATCGTCTAATTTACCAAAACGCAAACTATTTAATGAAGCAATGGGACGAGCTCCCATGGTAAAAATATCTCTTTGAATTCCACCCACACCAGTTGCAGCACCTTGGAATGGCTCCAATGCACTTGGGTGATTGTGTGATTCAATTTTAAATACTACACCATAATCATTACCAATATCCATTAAGCCCGCATTCTCTTCACCTGCAGCCACCAACATTCTTCCTCCATCGCGAGGCAAAGTCTTCAACCACTTAATAGAGTTTTTATAACTACAATGTTCAGACCACATTCCACTAAATGCACATAACTCCGTAAAATTGGGAGTACGACCAAGCTTTTGTTGGATTAACTCAAACTCTTCTTCTGTTAGTCTTAATTGTTGGGCTGTTTTTACCGTGATTTCCATGGAGTAATTTCTTTAGCGATTAAAGTTGTCGCGAAGTTACAAAATGGAGTTGACTGGTTTTGGTTGAATTACCAACATATGGAACTATAAAATGTGTATCAAAAAATTGAATAATTGAAAATCAATAGTTTGTGAATTAATTTATATAATATTATTTTATAATATTTATATTTTAGATTAAAAATTCAAATTTTTACAAAATTATAGATAAAGTTTTCACATACTTTATTATTTTCGCGTCAGATTTTTACTTTTAGAGAATTAATTATCACATAATTATTTATTTTAATATTTAAACATTCGCACCATGTCTAAATCAAAATTGGAATACATCTGGTTAGATGGTTACCAACCAACGCAGTCTTTAAGAAGTAAGACAAAAATTGAAAACAACTTTAGTGGTAAATTGGAAGATTGTGATATGTGGAGCTTTGATGGCTCTTCTACAGAACAGGCATTAGGTGGTTCTTCTGATTGTTTGTTAAAACCTGTCTTTATTTGTAAAGATCCAGGTCGTAAAGATGCATACTTAGTAATGTGCGAAGTATTAAATGCAGATGGCACCCCACATGTATCTAATGGACGTGCAACCATTCAAGATGATGATAATGATTTCTGGTTTGGATTCGAGCAAGAGTATTTCTTATGGAATCCTGCTACAAATAAACCATTAGGTTTCCCAGAAGGTGGATATCCTGGTCCTCAAGGTCCCTACTATTGTTCCGTTGGCGCTAACAATGCATATGGTAGAAATATTGTAGAAGAACATTTAGACATCTGCTTAGATGCAGGTTTAAATGTAGAAGGGATTAATGCTGAAGTTGCTGCAGGACAATGGGAATTTCAAATTTTTGCAAAAGGTGCTAAAGAAGCAGGAGATCAAATTTGGGTAGCAAGATATTTATTAGAAAGAATTGGTGAGGCCTACGGAGTTGCTATTAATTGGCATTGTAAACCTTTGGGTACATTAGACTGGAATGGCTCTGGAATGCACGCCAATTTCTCTAACACCACTTTAAGAACTTGTGGAAAGAGAGAAGTGTATGAAAGCATTTGTGAAGCATTTCGTCCAGTAGTGAAAGAACATATTGAAGTATATGGTGCAGACAACCATTTACGCTTAACAGGAAAACATGAAACCGCAAGTATCAATGATTTCTCTTTTGGCATTTCAGATAGAGGTGCATCTATTCGAATTCCAATTGGTGCAGTAGAAAAAGGCTGGAAAGGATGGCTAGAAGATCGTCGTCCAAACTCAGCAGCAGATCCTTACAAAGTAGCAGCAAGAATTATTAAAACAGTTAAAACTGCAAAAGTGTAAGCCATTGATTTATAATGAAATTGGTTCTTAAATAGCATTTTGCACAAAAATTCCCTCAGAAATGGGGGATTTTTTGTGCATTAATGCATTTTACAAACGCTTATGCCTTAAAAAATGCTCGTTAGATTTGCAT
>CANHUW010000108.1 GCA_947463975.1 Bacteroidota bacterium | reverse complement strand
GCAATATTGATTGCAGAAGTGGTTTTTCCAACACCCCCTTTTTGATTTGCTATACCTATAATTCTTGCCATAAAACTGGAATCCTTAATTTCTGCCAAAAATAAGGTATAAATGGTAACATTTTGGGATTAAATTAAGCCATTCTAGGCCTTTTAGAACTAATTTTGAGGTCTTAATTCTTACTATGCGTAGTCCCGTTTTCCTATTATTCTTTGTCTCTATATTGATTCTCATTGATTTTTACATTTTTCATGTATTGAAGATCATCACTCAAGGAGCGTCCTCCCAAATAAAGTCCGTCATTCTTGTGGTCTATTGGGCGCTTTGTACGATTAGTTTAAGTAGTTTTTTGCTTTTCCCCTTTATACAAAACCCTTATTTTAGACAATATATCTTTTCAGTAAGTATTGGTTGGGTGTTGACCCAAGTGACTATGGTGATGTTCTTTTTATTGGATGATGCAAGAAGAGGAACTTTTTGGACCATCGGAAAAATAACGACTGCCACTGGGGCCCAATTCTTAAACACCGATAAAGGTATTCCAAGATCTACATTTATAAGTTGGTTAGGTGTTGGCTTGTCTTCTAGCTTGTTCTTTTCTTTATTATATGGATTTGGAAATAAGTACAATTACCAATTGGTGCGTCAAAAAATCACTTTGAAAAATCTACCCAAAGCTTTTAAGGGGTATAAGATTATACATATTAGCGATATCCATAGCGGAAGTTTAAAAGAAAAAGAAGCGGTTTTGAAAGGCATTCAATTAATCAATCAACAGGATGCCGATCTAGTATTATTCACCGGTGATTTAGTCAATGATCGTGCTGCAGAAATGCATGATTGGATAGATGTATTTAGTCAAATTAAGGCAAAAAATGGCGTTTATAGCACTTTGGGAAATCATGACTATGGCGACTATGTTCAATGGGATTCTGTAGAAGCCAAGCAACAAAATTTAAGAGATTTAGCGAATGTGCATGAGCAAATGGGATGGAAATTATTGATGAATGAAAATGTTGCCATTGAAAAAGACAATGCAAGTATTAGAATAGTAGGCATTGAAAACTGGGGTGCTAAAGCAAGATTCCCTAAGTACGGCAAGATGGATGTTGCTATGCAACATGTAGATCCTGATGAAACCATTATTTTATTGAGTCATGATCCTAGCCATTGGGAAGCACAAGTGCAAAAACAATTCCCACAAGTGGATTTAATGTTATCTGGTCACACACATGGCATGCAGTTTGGATTAGAAAATCCTTATTTCAAATGGAGTCCGGTACAATGGGTGTATAAGCAATGGGCTGGTGTATATCAACAAGCAGATCAACAATTGTATGTAAATAGAGGTTTTGGATTTTTGGGTTATCCGGGTAGAGTAGGTATTATGCCAGAGATTACCCTTATTGAATTAGCCTAATAACATTTTTTTTATTTTTTCGTTATAATCTTAAATCATTCCTATATCATTATGAAAAAGAATATTTTTTTTATTGCCTTATTTCTATCCTATGCAGGTCTTGCGCAAGAACATGTAAATTTTGGTATTAAGGTTGGGCAAAATTTTACTAAAGTCAATAATGTTGTAGCGGATAGAACAAAAGCTTCATTTCATATAGGCGCACAAGCTAGTATCCGATTAACAAATTTTATGAGTATTGCGCCAGAAGTGATTTTATCTCAAACAAAATTAGAAGCAGATCCAACACTCATGGATTTAGTGGGTAACAACAATTTACAACCTGAAACCTATCATTTGAATTATTTATCTTTTCCTGTTTTATTACAAGTAAGGCCTATCAATAAATTAGTCATTGAAGCAGGTCCTCAATATAGTATTTTGATGGATCAATCCAAAGATGGTAAAGAATTAGCCAATATGGCTTTTAAATCTGGTGAATTTGCATTTGTAGGTGGTGCCAGAATTCAATTTTCTAATATCGCCGCATATGGCAGATATGTCGTAGGTATGCAAGATATTAATGCATTGCAAGAACAACAACATTGGAAAACCAGACAATGGCAATTAGGAATAAGCTTAAACTTATTTGGTTTTTAATTGCTTTTTTAAATCTGCTATTGTTGCCATTAATGTATGTAGCATTTCTTGTTGCTCCAGAATAAAGCTATTGTTATCAATATTTCCAATGACCTTATTCATTTCTTCTTCATTCTCGTATACCATTTTTCTAAAAGGATTTTTATAATCCTTAGATCTAGTATATAAAATGCTATCAGTAATAGAAGTCTTAATGGTCAAATACTTATCCAATAAATCTACTAGTGTGTTTGTTTTAAAACTTTCTAGTTTTTTCCCGGTGATGAATTCCAAAGCAGCTAAAGCATGTGCTGTTTTTTGTTGAGGATATTTAGAAGAAGCTGTTTGATAAAATTCGTGTACTTCATCCCAAGCAGTTATACTATCGCTTTTAATTTGATTCAATAGGCTATTTACTGATTTAGTTGGCATTAATTGACCTCCTACATTGGTCCATTGCATGTCTTTTGCAGCAGACTTAAGGCTATTAACTGCTAGAATGATCGACTTATGTTTCTTCGTACTTAATTCATTTACTAATGCGTCCATTCCGTATACCAAAATCATTTGTTCAAACATATGGTAAGCATCATATACCTTAACCATTCTAGTTTTTCGCTTACTATTTTCAAATCCTTCTGCAAAAATTTCTAAACTTTCAATTTCTTTCTTTGTTTTTGTGTGCAAGAGCTTCTTTCCTAACTCAATAATTGCTTTATCCGAGTTTTGTTGTAGTTTTTTATCTTTAGCAATCGCTGCTTTTGCTACTGCACTGGCTAAGATGTCTAAAGAATGAATTAATTCATTCACCGAATCAGGAGCTAAATAATTGTATTCAAAAATAGGCGTCTTGTCAATTCTTTTATCTCTATCAATATACTTCCATGCATTTCTTGCAAGGGCATAGAAATTGTATAAGAACCAGTACCCTGGCATAATTAATAATTCATCATTTTTTGGATCATTGCTGATTAAAGAGAAGGGTAGAGGAATATTTAATTCATATGCATAGTCTCCTTTATTCAATAAAGCAAAACTTGCAAAAATGGAATTATGTTTTATGCTTACACATAATCCTGGCCAGAATCCTCTGCCCATAATCACTTCACCGTCTGCACCCCTGCTATTGTGGTTAGATCCTAAAGTTGCCCCTGCTGCAATATTGGATTGTCCCATGACTAATGCAGCGCATAAAAAAGAATTATTATGATGTTGTTCGTGAGCGGGAAAAATTAAAGAGTTCAATACTTCACAACAAGAGATGGTTGCATTGGTTCCTAAATAGGAGTTAATTAATCTCGCGCCATACTTTAATTGAGAATAGTCAGAAAGTACAAATCTTACTGCTTTAATACCATAGAATACTCTGCAGCCATATCCAATAATACCATTGACTAATTCACAACCTTCCCCAATTTGTGTTTTGGCTTTAGGATCTGAATTGATGGTTACATTTTTAATTTTATTAGCACCTTTTAAATACGCATCAGGTCCAATCCAAACATCTTTGATGATTTTACAATTCTTTATCACTGTTCTGTCACCAATCTTGCCATAATACCCCAATTTATTATCGTATCGCTTATCGGTTAATTCGATAAACTTCTTTTGTAAGGTATCATCATGTCTATTTCTAGTCCATAAATAAGCATCTCCCGCAGTCATGCCATTAAAAGGCAAGACTTTTCTGCCTGTATTTTCATTACAAAGTTCCATCCAAATTCTTACATCACTGGATTCACCCTTTTTTAATATACCGTTTCCAAATTTAGAATGATTGGTTGCTACAATCTCGTTTACATTAGTGATAATTACTTCGTTGCCTAAAATATAATGAGACAAATAATTCACATTATGCACAGCTACATTATTGCCAAAATCACAACTTATGATGGTTGAATTATATATACCCACTGGTACAATTAAATCACTAAAACATAAACAATTATTTTCTAGCTCGCCAATTCGAATTAATCCAAAAAATGCACAGTTTTTTACTAGTTCAGGGTTGAATTTCGAAGACACTAAAATCTTTGTCCAATCGTCACTAGTATTCCCATTACGTACAAGAATTTCAATTTCAAGGGCTGTAAGGCTTCTGTATTGAATGCCACTTCTATTTTGCTGATCTCTTAAATAGTATTCATTCTTTCCCTTTGGCGGTTCTGGAATAAATCCATAACCTAATTGTGAAACTGGGATTTTCTTAATTTGATTCATATCAAAGTAGTTCTAAAATTAAATATAGCTCAGGCAAATATACTGCCTACCTACCTGATTTCGAATTGCTATGTCTTCTTTTTTGACCCCCTTTTGCGCCAAATCCGCCAGCATGTTGAGCTGCACGACCTCTGGTGTTCTTTGGTTTTCCCCATCCAGCATCTTTGGAACTCTTGTTCACATGAAATTGTTGCATAGGATAAGGGTGTTCTGCAATAACAGGAACTTTCTTTCCAATGAGTTTTTCGATATCTGCTAAATAAGCTTTCTCTTCAAAATCACAAAAAGACAATGCCGTACCCGCTGCTCCAGCCCTTCCAGTTCTTCCAATTCTATGCACATAAGTCTCAGGTATATTTGGAATATCAAAATTGATTACATGTGCTAATTCATCTACATCAATTCCTCTTGCTGCGATATCAGTGGCCACTAAAACTCTTGTGCTTTGTTCTTTAAAATTACTCAATGCTCTTTGTCTAGCATTCTGGGATTTATTACCATGAATGGCTTCTGCAATAATAGTATTCTTAGTCAATAATTGCACTACTTTGTCTGCACCATGTTTGGTTCTTGTAAATACCAATGCTGTTTTAATGGCAGGGTTTTTTAATACTTCTACCAATAAAGCATTCTTGTTAACCTTATCTACTAAATAAACTGCTTGATCAATGATCTCAACGGTAGATGACACAGGCGTTACCGTTACTTTTTCAGGATGATGCAAGATGCTATTGGCTAGTTGTACAATTTCAGGAGGCATGGTTGCAGAGAAAAATAAAGACTGTCTTTTTTTAGGAAGTACTGCTAATAATTTTCTCACGTCATTTACAAAACCCATATCCAGCATTCTATCCGCTTCATCCAATACAAATATCTCCACTTCTCTTAAACTGATATAACCTTGATTCATTAAATCTAATAAGCGACCTGGTGTTGCAATCACTACATCTACGCCGTTCTTTAAGGCAGTTACTTGTGGCCCTTGTCCAACGCCACCAAAAATCACTGTACAATTTAATGGAGTGTGTCTTCCATAAGCGTTGAAACTTTCTGCAATTTGAATGGCTAATTCACGCGTAGGCGTAACGATTAAGCTCTTGATTCTTTTTCTTTTCTCTACAGGTTTTGCAGATAGTAATTGTATAATAGGTAGGGTAAAAGCTGCTGTTTTTCCTGTTCCAGTTTGTGCACATCCCAATAAATCTTTTCCCTCTAATACAATAGGGATGGATTGTTCTTGAATAGGAGTGGGGTTGGTATAGCCTTCTTCGAATAATGCCATTAAGATGGGCTCAATCAAACCTAGGTCTTTAAAATTTGTACTCATAATAGACCGCAAGGTACACAATTTAAATTTGAGCCATATTTAGACTGTATATCAATACACTGTCTAGTTTTTAAGGAAGTCTGGCTTTTAACCATATTATTGTATTCTACTTAAATAATTTGTATTTTTTTATTTATTCCATATCTTATGATATAAATTAAATTGTATGAAACAGCTATTCACACTCCTTGTCGTTTTTACGCTATTTTTTATAAACTCAATTCATGCTCAGGGGCCAAAAGTTTTGGT
>CANHUW010000107.1 GCA_947463975.1 Bacteroidota bacterium | reverse complement strand
TTTAGAATTCACTTTATCAGAAGTAATCAATGAGCACGAAATCATTATTGTAGCACATAATATGGGAACTGTTCCACCAAACACAGCATTGCTAGTATTGAAAGACGGTGATAGAAGACAGGAATTATTTATTACCTCTACTAATAAAATGAACGCTAAAATTATAGTGAGCTACATCCCTCCACCAAAAGAATAAAAATTTAGGGCTCTTGTAAATTGAAATTTGCAGTGTAATCTTTTTGATCTCTTTTATCAAAAGGATTTTTACTCGTCTTTTCAGGTCCTATCCAAAACCAATCGTTTTCTCCATCCATTTTTTGAAACACATAAATATTGGTTTTATTATATCCAATATCTCCTAAAAAATGAACCAAACTAACTGTGCACATTTTAAATTGGTCATTTAATTGCGCTACATCCTGCTCTAAAGAAAAAGCCTCTAATTCGTTCCTAAAACTTTGCAAACCTGGCAACCAAATACTTTGTGATAGAGAATCTACCGAACTGTTGCGTGCAAGAATGGTATCGGTAGTCGCTATCAAATTTTGAACACTAGCTTTTAATACCACCGAATCAACTATATTGTAATTATCTTGAATCTTTTGGTATTCATCTAATAAAATAAAAGCTTGTTGATCCCAGCTGTCTTGATGATTTTGAGGATGATATGCCCAATAAACAGACTCTAGATCTTCATTGGATTGCTCTGAACAGCTAAAAAGCATGCTTATACTGAATAGTACTATTAAATATTTCACAAGGAATAATTTTTTCAAATTTATGCATATTTAGACAGTTCAAGATGCTAACTTTGCGGTCTGAAAATGAACTTATGTTAATAGGCCTTCAAAATGTAACCTTCGAATTTGGCGCAAGAGCCATCATAACAGATGCCACTTGGCATATTCAGCCAGGAGAAAGAATTGGCCTTATTGGATATAATGGTACAGGAAAGTCAACCATTCTAAAGTTATTGGTAGGTCAATACACCCCTTCTAAAGGTACAGTTGAAAAAGGCAAAGACACCACTATTGGCTATTTACACCAAGATTTATTAAGTTTTGATACCAATGAATCTATCACGGAAGTAGCCTTAGGAGCTTTTGAAAGAGTAAAGGAATTAGAAAAAGAAGTAGAACAATTAGGCATAGAGTTAGAAGCGAATCCGGAAGACAATGATTTATTGATTAAATATACAGATGCTTTACATGAAATAGATGTCTTAGATGGATATAACATTAACCATAAAGCAGAAGAAGTTTTACATGGTTTAGGATTTACTACCAAAGACTTGGGTAGACCTTATAAAGAATTTAGTGGGGGCTGGAGAATGCGTGTATTATTAGCAAAAATGATCTTGCAAGCACCAGATGTGTTACTACTAGATGAGCCTACTAACCACTTGGACTTGCCAAGTATTGAATGGTTGGAGAAATACCTTTTACATTATAAAGGAAGCGTAGTGATTGTCAGTCACGATAAATTCTTTCTGAATAAAATGGTCAATAAAATTGTAGAGGTATATCAACAACAATTGAATTTTTATACAGGTGATTATGAATATTACGAAGTAGAAAAAGTACAAAGAATAGAGATTCAACAAAGAGCTTTTGAAAATCAACAAGATTATATTCGTCAACAAGAAAGATTTATAGAAAGGTTTAAAGCCAAAGCTTCTAAAGCAGCGCAAGCACAATCTATTCAAAAGAGATTAGATAGACTAGATGTAATAGAAGATGTACAATTAGAAAGACCCAATATTAAAATTAATTTTGCTGTAGATAAAACACCAGGAAAAGTATTAGTGGATTTAAAAGGTGTTACAAAACAATACCCTACCCTCACCATCTTAGAACATGCATTTGCTGAAATTGAAAGAGGTGACAAGATTGCATTGATTGGTGCAAACGGAAAAGGAAAGTCCACTCTATTAAGGATTGTAGCAGGCATGGAAAGTTTTGAAGGGGAAAGAGTTTGGGGACATAATGTAGATGAAAGCTTTTACGCACAGCACCAATTAGAATCATTGAATTTAAATAATACCATTTTACAAGAAGTGCAAGAATGTGGTACTAAAAAAACAGATTTAGAACTTCGCGCATTATTGGGTTGTTTCTTATTTGGTGGTGATGATGTTGATAAAAGAATTAAAATTTTGAGTGGTGGTGAAAAAGCTAGAGTTGCATTAACGAAGACCATTATTAGCAAAGCGAATTTTTTAATGCTGGATGAACCAACCAATCACTTGGATATGGCCACCGTTGAATTATTGGCGGAAGCATTAACCAAATATGATGGCTCTATCATTTTGGTAAGCCACGACAGATATTTCATCTCTAAAACAGCCAATAAGATATGGGAGATTGAAGACGAAAAAATTATTGAATTCAAAGGTGATTATAACGAATGGGTAGCTTGGAAAGAAAGAATGGCGAAGCAAAAGCAAAATCAACCGGAAACTATCAAAGCAAAACAAGAACCTACTAAACCCATTGCAGTTGTTGAACCAATAAAACATACAGGCCCCATAGATAAGGATGTACAAAAGCAAATTCAGAAATTACAAAAAGCGATTGCCCAATTAGAACAGAATATTGAGACTTTAAATAAAGAAAAAGCGGCCATCGAAGTAGAAATGGCTGACCCAGCTTTTTATACAGACCCCAACAAGTTGAAGCAAATCGAAAAAGCCTATCATGATAAGAATGCACTCATTCGATCAATGAATAAGGAATATGAAATTGCATTCAACGACTTATTGGCCCTAGAATCTAAATAGATATACCCAAAACTAACACTTGCTTGTAAAAAAGCAGAAAAATACCCACATTTTGGTTATTCGGTGGTTAATTGCTTTCAAATGTTTAAATTTGGGGCTCCGTTTAATCGATAGTGTATTGATTGCAACTTGTAAATCAATACTTTAAAGAATAACTCAAAAATTTATGTCTACTAAAAAAGTCAACAAAATTGCCGTTTTAACTTCTGGTGGAGACTCCCCCGGTATGAATGCCGCTATCAGAGCTGTAGTTAGAACTGGTATTTATCATGGTTTGGAGGTTTTTGGGGTTACTAGAGGATATAATGGAATGATTGAAGATGATATATTTCAAATGGATTCTAAATCTGTTGGTAACATTATACAAAGAGGTGGTACTATTTTAAAGACAGCAAGGTCAAAAGAATTCTTCACTCCAGAAGGTCGTCAAACAGCTTACCAAAATCTTAAAAAAAGGGGCATTGACGGAATTGTTGTAATTGGCGGAGATGGAAGTTTTAAAGGAGCACAAAAATTTAGTAACGAATTTGATATTCCTTGTATTGGTTTACCAGGAACAATTGATAAAGATATTGCAGGCAGTGATTTTACCATTGGTTTTGATACAGCAGTGAATACAGCAGTAGAAGCTATTGATAAAATTAGAGATACTGCTGATGCTCATGATAGATTATTTGTAGTAGAAGTAATGGGAAGAGATGCAGGATATATTGCTTTACATAGTGGTATTGCAACAGGTGCTGAGAATATTTTGATCCCTGAATCAAAAACAGATATGGAAGCTTTAGTGGCTTCTTTGACGGAGAAAGAAAAAAGAAAGAAATTAGTCAACTTAGTGGTAGTTGCTGAAGGAGATGAATTTGGAGGTGGTACACAAGTGGGTGATTTCTTAAAAGAAAGATTACCCAATGCAGATATCAGAGTTTGCATATTAGGCCATATTCAAAGAGGTGGCTCACCTAGTTGCTTAGATAGATTAATCGCCAGCAGAATGGGCTATCATGCAGTTGAATGTTTGTTAAACGGCACACATAACGTAATGGTAGGTATCGAGGATAATAAATTAAAGTATACTCCTTTAGATAATGCAGTAAAAGCAAAACAAAAAATCTCTGACGAGTGGATGAAAATTGTAAAAATATTAGCTAGTTAAAATCCCCAATAAAAATAAAAATGAGTCAACCAACTTACAAACCAACACATCACAAAACAAAGATTGTAGCTACTGTAGGGCCTGCTTGTGAGTCTTATGATCAATTAAAAGCTTTAGTGATTGCAGGTGTGAATGTGTTTCGTTTAAACTTTTCTCATGGTAGTCACGAAGACAAGAAAAAAATCATTGACAATATTAGAGGTATTAATAAAGAATTAGGATGTACGGTCGCTATTTTAGGCGATTTACAAGGTCCTAAATTAAGAGTAGGTGAAATTGAAAATAATAGATTAGAAGTGAAAGTAGGCGATGTGTTAACCTTGTCAAATGATAAGTGTGTTGGCACCATGGAAAAGATCTATGTATCCTACCCTAACCTTGCAGGTGATGTTGTAGTGGGCAACACCATTATGATTGATGATGGTAAAATTGAAGTGAAAGTAAAAAGTGTAGAAGCGAATGGTGATGTAAAAGTTACTGTTTCTTTAGGTGGAATCATTTCTTCAAAAAAAGGTTTAAACTTACCTGATACTAAAATTTCTTTACCAGCATTAACTGAGAAAGATTTAGAAGATGCCGCATTTATCATACAAGAGAAATTAGACTGGGTTGCTTTAAGCTTTGTGAAAAGAGTTGCAGATATTGAAATGTTAAGAGACATTTTAAACAAGCATAATAGCAAATCAAAGATCATTGCAAAAATTGAAATGCCAGAAGCATTGACCAATATGCGTGATATCATTATCGCAAGTGATGCCATTATGGTAGCACGTGGCGATTTGGGTGTTGAATTACCGGTAGAGAAGATTCCTTTAATTCAAAAAGAATTGATTAGAAAATGTATACATAGAGCAAAGCCAGTGATTGTGGCAACTCAAATGATGGAATCAATGATTGATCGCGTTAAACCAAACCGTTCAGAAATCACAGACGTTGCAAATGCAGTAATTGAAGGAGCTGATGCGGTAATGTTAAGTGGTGAAACTGCTACTGGTCAATTCCCGGTATTGGTGATTGAAACAATGCGTAAAATTATTTCTGAAGTAGAGCAAAATGGTTACAAGTATAATCGTTCTGAAGATTTAAAACCACAACCACATTCTCCTTCCTTCTTAAGTGACGCATTATGTTATAGTGCATGTAGATTATCTGACGATAGTGGATCTCAAGCATTAGTGGGTATGACACAATCCGGATACACTGCATTTATGTTGAGTAGTTTCCGACCTAAATCTCCCTTATTTGTTTTTACCAAAGAGGCTAGCTTGGTAAACCAATTGTCATTAAGCTGGGGAGTTAAGGCATTCTATTATGATAAAGAGGAAAGTTTGGATGCAATTATCACAGATCAAATTCAAATATTGAAAAAAGATGGATACGTGAAGGAAGGTGATATTGTAGTCAATACAGGAAGTACTCCAATTAAATTACATATGCCAACTAATATGATTAAAATTAATAAAGTAGATTAAATACTAAAACGCTCCATAAAATTGGGGCGTTTTTTATGTATATTTATATCGTAATAATAAAACATTACTATGTTAGAATCATTTGAAAAGATTCCCGTAAAAATTTATAAGAACCCTACTGAAGGTTCTAATGCATTGGCAACTCAAATTGCTACATTAATTAAAGAAAAACAAGCTCAAAAATTACCTTGTGTTTTAGGAATGGCTACAGGAGCCACTCCTATTCTTTTATATAAGGAATTAGTTCGAATGCATAAAGAAGAAGGATTAAGTTTTAAAAATGTTGTAACAGTAAACTTAGACGAGTACTATCCTATTCCAAGAAACGCTTATCAGAGTTATTGGAGTTTTATGCATCGTCATTTGTTTGACCATATAGATATTGATCCAAAGAATATTCACCTACCTAACTCTGAGTGGACAAAAGATGAGTTAAAAGAAAAATG
>CANHUW010000106.1 GCA_947463975.1 Bacteroidota bacterium | reverse complement strand
TCCTAACCTTATTTTTGCACTCCTCAAAAGGGAAATGGGAGCATAGCTCAGTTGGTTTAGAGCACCTCGTTTACACCGAGGGGGTCCGCGGTTCGAACCCGTGTGCTCCCACCCATTAAAGTCCTCAACTTAGGTTGAGGACTTTTTCATTCAAATTAGGCTAAGTTTGCTCTATGCAAGTATTTAAAAATCAAAGTAAAATCATCATTACCTGTAATAAATGGTTAGCTCCGGCTTTAAGAAATGAAGTGATTTCTTTGGGTTTTGATATCGATCGTGTATTTCAAACTGGTGTGGAGTTAACTGGTACAGTCAATGATTGTATCAAATTAAACTTGAATTTGAGAACGGCGAGTCAGGTAATGTATTCATTAAAAGCATTTATTTGCAATGATCCTGATGAATTATATCGAGAAGCTTTAAATATTCATTGGGAGAAAATGATTCAGCCGGATGGCTATTTCTCAGTGATCAGCAATGTGTTTAATCCTACTATTCAAACCAATTTATTCGCTAATTTAAGAGTGAAAGACGCCATTGTGGATAGAATTAGAAATTCAACGAATAAAAGACCTACAACAGGTTCGGAATTATCAGGTGCAGTAGTATATTTATTTTGGAAGAATGATGAGGCTGAACTATTCTTAGATACATCAGGTGCCTCATTGGCAAGACATGGCTATAGAAAACTGCCTGGCAAAGCACCTATGTTAGAAGCATTGGCTGCTGCAACAATTTTATCTACCAAATGGGATAAGTTTACTCCTTTTATCAATCCAATGTGTGGTTCAGGTACATTAGCTATTGAAGCCGCTTTAATTGCGACTAAATCTGCTCCAGGTTTATTAAGAGATAATTATGCTTTTATGCATTTATTAGGATACGATGCAACTATATATGAAGAAGAAAAAGCTGTCTTAGAAAGACAAGTTAGAGCTTTACCAACACTTAAAATTATTGCATCGGATTTAAGTAAGGATGCGATCAAGGTTGCAAAAATAAATGCAACTGTAGCAGGGGTGGAAGATTTAATTGATTTTCAAGTGTGTGATTTTGAATCAACCACATTGCCAGATGATATGAACAATGCTATAGTAATGTTTAATCCTGAATATGGTGAAAGATTAGGGGAAGAAGTAGCATTAGAAAAGACCTATGCAAGAATGGGGGATTTTTTAAAGAATAAATGTAAAGGTGCTATAGGATACATCTTTACTGGCAATTTAGAATTGGCTAAAAAAATTAGATTAAAACCTAGCAGAAGGATTGAATTCTTAAATGCTAAAATAGATTGCAGATTGTTAGAATACGAAATGTATGCTGGTACTCGAAGGGTTGAAAAAACCCCATTAGATTCTGAATAAAAATTGTTTGTTTAAATTACTTATTTGAAGCTTATTGGCATAGAATAATTCACCATCTAATTGAATAGGTAATGGTTTATCAGATTCAATAGTGAATTCTTTTCCTAATTGATGGGTAATAAATGGATAATGTAAATGTTTTCCTTTTTTGATAATGGGTAAATACCAAAGTCTTTTCCAAATAGGCATTTTATTGGCTAACACCATGTCTAAATAGCCATCATTGATTTGTGCCGTGGGTGCAATAAAAAAACCTCCTCCAGCTCTAGAAGAGTTCACGAATAAAGCTAATAAAAAATATCCTTCTATATTTTTGAATTCAGTTTGAATTTTTAAGTATGATTCTTTAAAAAACAAAATTTTGTAAATAACTGCTAGCATATATCCAAAATGTCCACCAATGATTCTAATGGTTTTCATGGATGCTACAATTTCGCCGTCAAATCCAATACCTAGGCAATTAATGTACAATCTTTCGTTTACCTTACCTGCATCAATATACTGTGGAGTTCTTTCAAATATCGTCTCAAATAAAGCTTCATTGCTTAGACCTCCATATAATTTCCAGGCAAAGTCATTGCCAGTGCCACCATTGAAAAGTATAAGTGGAATTTTACAGTCTGGATAGCGATTAATAAAAAAATTGATGGTTCCATCGCCTCCAATAATAAAACAATCTGTGAATGTATGTAATGTTTCGTTGCTAGGCCAATCGTTTGTAAAAATAGTATTTTGAATACCCAATAAACTAAGCTTTGAATTCAGCCATTGAGCTGTAATTTCTCCCTTATGTTTTCCTGATTGGGTATTTGTTAATATGGCAACTGAAGTTATTGTACTCATTATATTATGTATAAAGCAAGTAAGGTTCAATTTCTTTTTTCCAATAGTCTACTCTTAAAAGAATCTGTATTTTTTGCAACCAATTTTGCAAGGGTAAATCAAATAATGCTTCTGCATTAGGAATGCCTAACAATAATGAAAGATGATTTTTGCCTGTAGGGTTCGCATTGGTTGGATAGGACGCCCATTCAAAATGTTTTGGATGTAAATCTTTAATTATTTTGAGTAATAATAAACCGTTTAATACTGCATCATAATTTTCGGGGTCTTTTACTGTACAATGTATCCCAGGAAGCCATTCTTTTTCTTTATTAGATTTAAAAGCTACACTTGTAATTTCCATAGCTAGATCTTCACTGAACATATTTTTACATACAGCCACAATAGCGTCCATATTTAACCATGCTGCACCAAACCATTCAAAAGAATAAGTAGTGCCTCTGCCAATTGAAACATTGGTTGCTTCAAAAAAACAAAAGCCTGGATACAATAAACAGGCATTAAAATTTTGAATAGCAGGTGAGGTGGGTATCCAATGTTGTTTCCAAGCTGAAAATAAATCTGTTCTTTTCAATCCATTACAGGGAACGACTTCAAGTTTTGCATTCCATCCTTTTATTATATTAAAGTACAAAGCCAATTCACCAATACTACATTGATGTTTGATGGGTATATTAAATCTTCCTATAAAACTTGCAACAGATTCATCTAATGAAGGCCCTTCGATCATTGCAAGATTTCCACTTAGTGGATTTGGTCTATCTAAGACGATGATTTTTTTATTGTAAGTTGCAGCTGCCTCTAAAAAATAAGTCATTGACCATAGGTAAGTGTAGAATCTGGTTCCCGCATCAGGTATATCAAACAATAAAATTTCAATCCCTTGAAGATCTTTTTCATCAGGCATATATTTTTCACCATACAAACTAGTAATGGGCAGACCAGAGAGTGGGTCAAATCCATCTTTCATTTTTTCACCATCAGCTCCTTTCGTATCTATACCATGTTCTGGTGAGAATAATTTTGTAATATTAAATCCAGCTTTGATTAATGCAATCCTGCTATGTATATGATCAACTGTCATTGCTGCATCATTGGTTAATAATCCAATTGGTGCATTTTTCCATAATGGATTGTTTGCAATAAGCTGATCTACTCCGAAACGAATTGCCATTCCAAGTCTTTTTTCAATGTTTCTAATACATTAAAGATAATAGGACATCTATCATAATGCATGTAGGTGGTAAAAAGTCTTTTGTTAAAGTCTTTTACATGAAAAGCAGGGAATTCTTTACATCCCTCAAATCGATGTTCATACACACTACAGCTATTGCCCACTAAAAAATGGCAGGGGATGGCATTTAAAACCATTCTGCCAGATTCGCCTTTTTCCAAGTATTTGGTATCAAATTCCTCCCTGTTTTGTCCCAAATAAGCAGCTAGATTATCGGCTTCATCATTATTGATATTGACCATTAAGCTTTTACAACAATTCCCACATTGTGTGCAATCAATTTGAGGAGATATTGTTTCTGAAAGGTCAAAAACTGCTTTATCTAAACTTTCACTGTCCATTGTTCTCAAAAAATCTTGAAATTGAAGGTTTTCTGGGATCAATAGAACTGATTGGTTTTTAATCCATTCTAGATCTACAACGGGGTATTTCGGCGCATTTTCGATAGGTTAAAGATAACGCTTTAATCCATTTATCCACATTTGACCCATTTTGAACAATTTTAGATGACATAAGGCCGTTTGAGAATTAGATTTGCACAAACTCGGGGCTTTTTAGGCTCCTAAAGTATTGATAATTATGGCAGAAGCTAAAATACCCGTTGAATATAACGAAGACTCCATTAGGTCTTTGGATTGGAAAGAACATATTCGTTTAAGGCCAGGTATGTATATTGGTAAATTAGGTGACGGATCGGCACCTGATGATGGCATATATGTATTGATTAAAGAAGTGATTGATAATTGTATTGACGAACATACCATGGGGTATGGAAAACAAGTTGAGATTAGTATTCAAGATAAAACAGTAACCATTAGAGATTACGGTCGTGGTATTCCATTAGGTAAAATTGTGGATGTTGTAAGTAAGATCAATACAGGAGCTAAATACGATAGTAAAGCTTTCCAAAAATCAGTGGGTTTGAATGGAGTAGGTACCAAAGCGGTGAATGCTTTGAGCGAGGATTTTACAGTGACAGCATTTAGAGAAGGAAAATCAAGGTCAGCTAGTTTTAAGAAAGGACAATTGATAGAAGAAACAAAAGAAACTAAAACTACCGAAGCCAATGGCACTTTGGTAAGTTTCGTGCCTGATTCAACTGTATTCAAAAATTTTCATTTTATTTATGAATACATTGAAAGTCAGTTATGGAATTATTGTTATTTAAATGCAGGGCTGAGTATTTATTTTAATGATAAAAAGTTTGTTAGTAAGAATGGTTTATTAGATTTATTAGAAAGAAAAACCAATCCGGATGAATTAAGATATCCCATTATTCATTTAAGTGGAGAAGATATTGAAGTGGCCATTTCTCATAATAATGATTATGGTGAAGATATTTTCTCTTTTGTAAACGGCCAATACACTACTCAAGGTGGTACCCATCAACAAGCCTTTAGAGAAGCATACGTGAAAGTGATACGTGATTTTTACAAAAAAGATTACGAGGCATCCGATGTTAGAACAAGTATTGTAGCTGCCGTATCTGTTAGAGTTCAAGAGCCGGTTTTTGAAAGTCAAACAAAAACAAAATTAGGTTCTCAAAATGTGGCAGATGGCGGGCCTAGCATGAAAAACTTTATTACTGAGTTTTTAGCTAAAGAATTGGATAATTTCTTGCATAGGAATCCTGCTACTGCTGATGCCTTGAAGAAAAGAATTGAACAAAATGAAAGAGAACGTAAAGAATTGGCTGGCATAAAAAAATTAGCCAATGAAAGAGCTAAGAAAGCCAATTTGCATAATAAAAAATTGAGAGATTGTAGGGTTCACTTAAACGAAGATGCACCCACTAAGAATAAGGAAATATATATTTCTAATCAACAGCATACTACTTTGTTTATCACAGAGGGAGATTCTGCAAGTGGTAGTATTACCAAATCTAGAAATGTAGACACACAAGCGGTATTTAGCTTGAGAGGTAAGCCTTTAAATGCTTTTGGTTTAACCAAGAAGGTTGTATATGAAAACGAAGAGTTCAATCTTTTGCAACACGCATTAAACATTGAAGATGGCTTAGAAGGATTAAGATATAATCAAATTGTTATAGCAACAGATGCCGATGTGGATGGCATGCACATTCGCTTGTTGATGCTTACTTTCTTTTTACAGTTTTTCCCAGACTTGGTAAAGAAAGGGCATGTATATGTCTTAGAGACCCCGTTATTTAGAGTGAGAAATAAACAGAAGACCATATATTGTTATGACGAGCAAGAAAAACAAAATGCTATTAAAGAATTAGGTGCTAAACCTGAGATTACTCGATTCAAAGGATTGGGAGAAATTAGTCCTGATGAATTTGGCAAGTTTATTGGTGCAGATATTAAATTGGCTCCTGTTTTGTTAGAACAAGGAGATCACATACAACACTTGTTGGAATATTATATGGGTAAGAATACTCCAGAGAGACAAGATTTTATTATCAATAATTTAAAAGTAGAATTAGATAAAGCAAATGATACACATAGTATTTA
>CANHUW010000105.1 GCA_947463975.1 Bacteroidota bacterium | reverse complement strand
TTTTAAACCGATATTTGCGAACTCGTATTCCCAAATTTAGAAAGGATAACAAAATGAAGGATTTCTCCTATATCACCAACTCACATCCCTCTTTTATAGAAGGAATGTATCAACAGTTTTTAAATGATGCAAATTCAGTTGATCCTGATTTAAAAAAGTTTTTTGAAGGTTTTGATTTTGCCATGCAAAACGGTTTGGTTGCCACTGTTGCAACAACATCTGCAAGTCCAAATCCAATTGCTTCATCTAATGCAGATTGGGCGAACGAAATTAAAGTATATAGATTAATTCTTGGCTACAGAAATAAAGGACATTTAATTGCTACTACTAATCCAATCAGAACAAGAAAGGATAGAGGTGCAAATTTAGATTTAGCATTTTTTGGTTTAACAGATGCCGATCTAGACAAGACATTTAATGTTGGTTCTATTATTGGACTTGGATCAACTAGCTTGAAAAATATATTAGCACATTTACAAAAAACCTATGCACACAATGTGGGTATAGAGTTTAAATATATCTCTGATCAAAAAAGAGTTGACTTCTTGACCAATGAGATGGAAAATAATTTTTCTAAACCCATTTCAATAGATCAAAAGAAAAATATTTTAGAGAAATTAAATCAAGGGGTAATTTTTGAAAAGTTCTTACACACCAAATACATCGGCCAAAAAAGATTTTCTTTAGAAGGTGGTGAAACAACTATTGCAGCTTTAGATGCGATCATCAATACAGCAAGTGATAGCGGAGTGAAAGAAGTGATTATTGGAATGGCACATAGAGGAAGATTAAATATTCTAGCCAATATCATGGGTAAGACCTATGAACAAATTTTTAGCGAGTTTGAAGGAACTGCCGTGATGGATCAAACCATGGGTAGTGGTGATGTGAAGTATCATATGGGTTTTAGCTCTGAAATAGAAACACCTCGTAAAAACAAAGTGCATTTGAAATTAATGCCGAACCCTTCTCACTTAGAGGCTGTAGATCCGGTGGTATTAGGTTTTGCAAGAGCGAAGAGTGATATCTTGTATAATTCAGATGTTACGAAAGTATTACCTATCTTAATTCATGGAGATGCTTCTGTTGCTGGGCAAGGTATTGTATATGAGGTTTTACAAATGTGTAATTTAAATGGCTATAAGACAGGTGGTACAATGCACTTTGTGATCAACAACCAAATTGGTTTCACCACAGATTTTGATGATGCAAGAAGTGCGAACTATTGTACTTCTATTGCAGCCATGGTTCAAGCACCGGTATTACATGTAAATGGTGATGATGCAGAAGCGGTAGTTAAAGCTGCAGAAATTGCAACAAGATATAGACAAGCATTCCAAAGTGATATCTTCATTGATATGGTTTGTTATAGAAAACATGGCCATAACGAAGGAGACGATCCAAAGTATACGCAGCCACAATTATATAGCTTAATCGAGAAGCATAAGAATCCAAGAGAGACTTATGCAGAATTCTTGTTAACTCATGGCGAGGCAAGTGCGCAAGATTTGGCAAAGGATATGGAGAAAAAGTTTTGGTCTGATTTACAAGCAAGATTAGATGAAGTAAAACAAAACCCATTACCCTATAAACCACAAGCACCTGAAGAAGCTTGGGAAAATATGCGTAAAGCTACTGCGGAAGATTTTACAAAATCTCCGTCTACTGCCATCAAAGCAGAAGATGCAAAAAATATTTTTGATGCACTCATGCAATGGCCAGCAAATTTTACGCCATTGAAAAAAGTGGAGAAACTAATTCAAGAGAAAATTAAATTATTCGAAACTGAAAATAAAATTGATTGGGCTACAGGTGAATTAATGGCATATGCAACTTTATTAGCAGAAGGCAAATCTGTTAGAATGAGTGGTCAGGATGTGAAGCGTGGTACATTTAGCCATAGACATGCGGTTTTAGTAGATGAAAATACCAACCAACAATACAACAGATTAGATCAGGTTAAACAAGGACAACAACCCTTTAGAATTTACAATTCATTGTTGAGTGAATATGGAGTTTTAGGATTTGAATATGGATATGCTTTAGCGAATGCCGATGCATTGGTTATTTGGGAAGCACAGTTTGGTGATTTCTCGAATGGTGCACAAACTATTATTGACCAATTTATTGCAGCGGGAGAACAAAAATGGCAAAGACAAAATGGGGTAGTCATGTTATTGCCTCACGGATACGAAGGACAAGGTCCAGAACATAGTAGTGCTAGATTAGAAAGATATTTACAATTGTGTGCAGAGCATAATATGATTGTAACCAACATCACTACTGCTGCTAATTTATTCCATGCGTTGAGAAGACAATTAACTTGGAACTTCAGAAAGCCAATGATTAATTTCTCTCCTAAAGCGAATTTAAGAAGCCCATGGACATTTAGTGATATCAATGAACTAAGTCAAGGTGGATTTAAAGAAGTAATAGACGATGCATTTGTGAAAGATCCAACTCAAGTGAAGAAAGTATTATTCTGCTCTGGAAAAATCTCTTATGAATTAATGGAGAAACAAAAAGCAGATAATAGACAAGATATTGCGATTGTAAGATTAGAGCAAATACATCCATTGCCTGTACAACAAATTGCTGCAATTCATCAGAAGTATGGTAAAGCAGTTTGGTTCTGGGTTCAAGAAGAACCATTGAATATGGGTGCAGCAGGATTCTTACAAATGAATTTAAAATCTATTAAATACGGTGTGATCAGCAGACAAGCAAGTGCTTCAACAGCAACTGGCTATTCTAAAGTACACGCTAAAGAACAAAACGAAATTATCACAACAGCTTTTGCTATTTAAATAAATAATCATGATTTCTATTAAAGTACCAACAGTAGGAGAGTCTATCACAGAAGTTACTTTGTTAAAATGGACAAAGAAAGAAGGCGAGTGGGTGGATCGTGATGAAGTGATTGCAGAATTAGAAAGTGAGAAAGCCACTTTTGAAGTGAATGCTGAACAAGCAGGTGTGTTAGTGCATAAAGCTAAAGAAGGCGATAGTATTCTAATTGGAGATATATTAGCAGATATTGACGAGACCGCTCCAAAGCCGGCAGCTGCTGAAAAGCCAGCTGAAGCGCCAAAGGCAGCAGCTCCTGCAGCACCAACCAGTGCAGCACCAGTAACAGCTGTTCCAAACAACATAAAAACAACTCCAGTAGCAGCAGCTATTATTGCAGATAAGAAAGTTGATACTGCACAAATAAAACCATCTGGTTATGCTGGTAAGATTACCAAGGTAGATGTATTAGATGCATTAAACAATCCTGGTAAAACTGCATTCCCTGGTCAAGACTTGTTTTCTCGCAATGTGCGTCCAGAGAAGATGAGTAATTTAAGAAAGACCATTAGCAGAAGATTAGTAGAGGCAAAGAATACAACAGCCATGTTAACTACTTTCAATGAAGTAGACATGACACCCATTATGAATACAAGAAAGCAATTCAAAGACAAATTCAAAGAAGCACATGGTGTAAACCTTGGCTTTATGAGTTTCTTCGCAAAAGCTTGTGCAATTGCATTAACTGAATGGCCTTCTGTAAATGCCTTTATAGATGGAGATCAATTATTGTATCATGATTATGCAGATATCAGTATTGCTGTAAGTACACCAAGAGGTCTAACTGTTCCAGTAATTAGAAATGTGGAGAGCTTAAGCATGGCAGGTATTGAAAAGAAAGTAATAGAATTAGCAGGAAAAGCAAGAGATAGTAAATTAACAGCAGAAGAATTAACGGGTGGTACATTCACTATCACCAATGGTGGTGTATTTGGAAGTTTAATGAGTACGCCCATTATCAATATACCTCAGTCTGCTATTTTAGGAATGCATAAAATTCAAGATCGTCCGATGGCGGTCAATGGTGAAGTGAAAATTTTACCAATGATGTATTTAGCATTAAGCTATGATCACCGTATTATTGATGGTAGAGAGAGCGTTGGATTCTTGGTAAGAGTAAAAGAATTATTAGAGCGTCCTGAATTATTATTAATCGGAAAAGATCCAGTAGCAAGTTTATTAGAACTGTAATGCATTTTGCAGTACATCAAAATATCGCAGATAATTTAATCAGTGCTTACAATGGTTCAGAGCCCTTAGCGAATTATTTGAAGAAGTATTTTGCGGCGAATAAAAAACATGGCAGTAAGGATAGAAAAAATATTGCTGCACTTTGTTACGCGCATTTTAGAAATATTGCCAATAGTTTCCCATTAACAGATCTAATTTCTGATGCAATTGAAAAAAATATTTTCATTGCTTCTCATAAAGAACAACCATTATTATTTGTAAGAATAAGACCTTGGCAAAGAGATACAGTCTTGGCTAAATTAAAAGCATCTGCCATTGAATTTGAAGAGATGGGAGAAGACGCGCTATCTTTTGTAAACACAACTGCTATACAAGAAGTGTTAGACATTAACAAAGAAGTAGTTATTCAAGATCTTAGTTCTCAGGCTATCGCGAGTTTATTAAAACTTATTCCCACCAAAGAAGGCAAGCCTATGATGGTTTGGGATGCATGTGCTGCAAGTGGTGGCAAAACGATATTATTGTTTGATCATTTATCCAATATCAATATTCATATCTCAGATATTAGGTCTTCTATTTTAATCAATGCTGATAAGAGATTACAAGAAGCAGGTATTAGACCAGCTAGTATACAAGAAATAGATTTGACCATGCCCTTCGATATAAAAAAACAATTTGATGTTGTTTTTGCGGATGTTCCTTGTTCGGGAAGTGGAACATGGGGTAGAACACCAGAGCAGTTAGCGTTTTTTAATCATGCACAATTAGAGAAGTACAAACAATTACAATCTAAGATTGTAACTAATTTAATTCCCACTGTTGCAATTGGGGGTTATTTTTTATACGCCACTTGTTCTGTTTATGGAATAGAAAACGAACATCAAGTGAATGCATTAATTACTTCTGGAAAATTCAAATTGATAGAGCAAGCCTATTTTAAAGGCTATACACAAAAAGCAGATACTTTGTTTGGAGCACTATTGCAAAGAGTGGCTTAACATGCCACTTTGTATAATTCCACCTGCAACTACATCATCCCCTTCATAGAATACAGCACTTTGTCCAGGAGCAATACTTTTTACATTTTCGTAAAATCTTGCTTGCACGCCCATATCGGTTGTAGACAGTGTACATAAAGCACCGCTATCTTTATACCTAATCTTTGCCATCAAATCCATTGGTCCTTCTAAGTGATCGTATTTAATCCAGTTTAATTTTGCTACCAACATATCGTTTTGGTCCAAATCATTTTCGTCACCAATCACTACAATATTTTTTACTGGATCTATAGCAGTAACATAGGCTGGTTTACCTAGTGCAATTTCTAGTCCTTTTCTTTGACCAATAGTATAAAAAGGATAGCCCTTGTGTTTACCTAATCTTTTTCCCTTGGTGTCTACAAACCAACCTCCATTCACTCTTTCTTCTAATCCATCTACTCTTCTTTTTAGAAATCCTCTGTAATCATTATCTGGCACAAAGCAAATCTCGTAACTCTCACTTTTTTTAGCTAGTTCAGGATAGCCCATGTCTATAGCCATTTGCTTGATATCCTTTTTATGCATTCCTCCTAAAGGCAAAATGGTTCTACTTAATAAATCCTGATCCACTCCCCATAGCACATAACTTTGGTCTTTGGTTTCATCTAATCCTTTAGAAATAACATATCTACCATTGGTGTGTTGACGCACTTTGGCATAATGGCCTGTGGCGATAAAATCACATCCTAGGGCGTCAGCTCTTTTTAATAATGCCCTCCATTTAATATGGGTATTGCACATTACGCAGGGATTAGGGGTTCGGCCTGCTAAGTATTCTTCCACGAAGTTTTCAATCACGAAATCTCCAAATTCGTCCCTAATGTCTAATATAAAATGAGGGAATCCATTATTTACAGCGGCTAACCTGGCGTCAT
>CANHUW010000104.1 GCA_947463975.1 Bacteroidota bacterium | reverse complement strand
ATTTAAACTCCTGAATGCTACTTAAATCAACTAACTAGTTGATTGATAGTCTTTAAGAATTATTGTATTTTTTACACTAAGTGGTTGCTAAAACAACAAAGTCTGTCATTTATTACAGACTTTGTTGTTATTTAATTCATTATTATACAATCAGTTATGATTTTAACATTTTTGAAAAATTATTGTTTTTTTATTCTCATATTTTTAAAGCGAACCACATCTCCATGACCCAAGAAGCCTATATGGCCTGTGGTTTTGGAAAGACCTGGATGCTCTATATGATCGGCTGTGCCATTTTTGGTTGCTTCTTTAAGATCTACTTCATTAATAACCGTTCCATTTAATGTTACTTTGATCTTTGATCCCTTCACCGCAATTTCTTCTTTGTTCCATTCGCCTGTAGGCAAAAGGAATCCTCTCTTTGCAGCGGCAATACCATATACTGAGCCATGGTATTGATATGGTTTTAAACCACTATAAATGGGCGCTTCATTATCCAAGACTTGTATTTCCATTCCAACATAGGCTGCATCGCCTGTAGGAGGTGTTCTTATTCCAATACCATTATTAGCACCTGGGGTTAACTGAAATTCAAATCTGTATATAAAATCTGCATATTCTTCTTTGGTATATAAGTTCCCACCACTACCATTATCTGGTACTACTACTAATGCGCCGTCATGGATAATGTATCCAGCAGTATTGCCCATCCACCCATCAATATTAGTTCCATCAAATAATTGCACAAATCCTTCTTTCTTTTCTTCCTCAGACAAACTTACGGGGTTGTTATCTGGTAGCTCTCTAATGTATAAATTTCTATATGCTACATAGGTCCCGTGTGCTTGCAATTCGATTTGTTCTTTAATAAAAATGGGCGAATTTCTATCCCAAAAATTTTCTAGCACTACATTGTCTGTAACTAAAACACCATTTAGATATACAGTTACCTTGTCTCCTTTCATAATTATATGAAAGTTATTCCAAGAGCCTATTGCATTATCAGCAACTACTAATGGCTTACTTTGGTTCTTCTGATTATTATATAAACCTCCTGAACCAACTTGTGCACCCACTTCTCTTCTGCTGGTATCCCAAATTTGCACCTGAGGGGAACCTCTTAAATAGATCCCTGCATCACCTTGTGCAGTAATTTTCCAATCCACATACATTTCAAAATCTCCATATTTTTTCTCTGTACACAAATTATCGCCATGACCTGTAAATACAAGTACACCATCTTTTACAACCCAATCATTTACCATTTTTGCATCAGCTTTTGCTTGCATTGCTTTTAAAGCAGAATCTGTTTGCTTATTTCTGTAAACAGGATTTCCAACAAGCCCCTTCCATCCAGTTAAGTCTTTGCCATTAAACATGGACACAAAACCATAATCAAAAGGAAGTTTTCTTAAGTGCGCTTTTAATTTAGTAGTTAAAATAGTACTATCTACGCCACTGATTAAAGGCAAGGCTTTTTCAAGCGCTTCTCTAACAATAGGTCCTTTAATAGACATATCTGCTAAAGCCAGCCTAGTTACTGCTAATGCAGCTTCTTTGTTGACAGCAACATTGTCTAAATATTTACTTGCAAAAACCAAACTACCAAAACCTGGAACTCTTGCAGCTTCTGCAATAATTCTTTTTTGTTCAATAGGATTTTTAGCTAATTCCATCTTGTCTTGTAAATCCAATAATTTTTGAACATCATTTTTTGAAGAAGCTTTTACACTTGGAGCTTCTTTAATTGGAGGCAGAGCATTATTTCTTTCGGTAGAGATAGATGCTTCTGTTAATAGATTCAATTCATCCTGAATAGCAATCTTCGCATATGTTGATTTTGCTTTTTTCTTTTGCTTTGATAACTGCTTTACAAATGCTGCACGTTTTTCACTATTAGCGATGTGATTTACAAATGCATGTAAGGCATAGGTCGCCTTTGTTTTATAAGCTGTATCATCTAATAATTTAAAAAAGGCTTTCCATTCTGAACTTTCCCAGGCATTCATATTTACCAAAGACGCGCTTGCCTCGGTTGTTTTTTGATAGGGAAAAACTTGAATCGTATTGATTACATTTGATTGTGCAAATGTTTGACTGATTACAAGTAAGCAAATTCCAGTGATGTATAATATTTTTTTCATGTAATTTATTTTATGCTTTTAAATAGTCCAAGGTCCACGCATTGGCGGGTTAATTAAATAATTTGCTTCTGCATCGTCAATGAATACTTGGTTCACTGGATCGAACTTCAAGCTTCTTCCTAATTGTAATGCAATTTTGCCCATATTAATAATTGTACAAGATCTAAAACCATTGGATTCGTTTAAAGCAAATGGTGTTCTGTATTTTACGGAATCTAAAAAATTAGTCACTTGTGGCTCTGGATCAGGCATCATTGCTAATTTTTCTTTTAGATTTGGAATATCTGATTTAAATCCATTGAATAGTTTTCCTTTTGGACCTTCGATATAAGCAGCATTTGGATCTTTAGCTTCTCCATCTAATATAATCTTACAACCATCTTCATAAGTGTAAGTGATTTTTCTAAATGTGCCACAAGCGTCAGGATGTTGTTGTTCTGCATCCACTTCTACCAAAACAGGACTTGTTTGATCCTTGCCTAAAAAATACTGAATAGGATCTAAATAATGTTGTCCCATATCACCCAAGCCACCTCCATCATAATCCCAATATCCTCTAAAGGTTTGGTGAACCCTGTGCGCATTGTATGGTTTATATGGAGCTGGTCCTAACCATCTATCATAATCTAATTCTGTAGGAACTGCTTGTGCTTCCAAATTGGTTTTTCCTACCCAATAAAATTTCCAATCAAATCCAGTGGTTTTACTCACTGTAACTGTTAAAGGCCATCCTAATAATCCTGAATCTACTAATTTTTTAATAGGCTTCACGGTAGTGTTCATGCCATAAAAATTATCTTCAAATCTAAACCAGGTGTTTAATCTAAACATGCGTCCATATTGTTTCACCGCTTCAACAACGCGTTTCCCTTCTCCAATAGTTCTTGTCATGGGTTTTTCACACCAAATATCTTTTCCAGCTTTTGCTGCATCCACAGCCATGATGCCATGCCAGTGTGGAGGTGTTGCAATATGAACAATATCTACTTCTGGCAAAGCGACTAATTCTCTATGATCACTAAATGTTTTTACGCCACCACCAATACTTTTAGCTACTTCTGATAAATGTCTTTGATCTACATCGCAAATAGCAACTACCCTGGTTCCTGCATAAGGGATATGTCCACGTCCCATTCCACCCACACCAATGATTCCTTTGGTCAATTGATCACTTGGTGCTAAAAATCCTCTTCCTAAAACATGTCTTGGAACAATTGAAATACCAGCAGCAATGGTTGCTGCATTTCGAAGAAAATTTCTTCTACTATTGGATATTGTTTTTTTCATAAAATAAATTGTCTCTCAATTTACAAAATACTATGTATAAAATTCTTACATTAGAGATGAAATGTTGAAAGCCTTTTTATATTCCAGCTTATTTCTAATTGGCCTTGCTGCCTTAGCAACCTCTTGTGGCAAAAAATCAGATGCCATAGCAACCAATAGGCCCTCAGATTTTGCTACACAACTGATTGACTCTTCTTTAACCCATAATGTGATCTATGTGTATGATGAGGTATACGCTTTAGAAACTCGATATTATGATTATCAGAAACAATTGGTTAAAACGGTAAAGTACGACGATATTGTTCGTTGTGTAATTTACAATGTACAATCCAAGGACGCGATGAAGTTAAAGTCTATTGAATTAGGCATTCGATAGTACTTCGTCTAATGCTTTACTAAAGTCAATGGCATTTTTTTCTGAAAACACAATGGGGGGCTTAATCTTTAATACATTATTATAAGGTCCATCCGTACTGATTAAGAACCCTTTATTTTTAAGTGCTTCAACCAACTGATTAATTTCTTTTCCAATTGGCTCTTTCGTATTTCTGTCTTTTACCAGTTCCACTCCAACGAATAAGCCCTCGCCTCTAACATCTCCAATAATAGTATGCTTAGACATTAAGATTTTGAGTGACGCTAATAGAACTTTTCCAACCCTAAGTGCGTTTTCTTGCAAGTCTTCTTCTTGAATGACTTTTAACACCGCAGCACCAGTAGCCATGGATACAGGGTTGCCGCCATAAGTATTAAAAAACTCAATACCATTGTTAAATTTTTCAGCAATCGCCTCAGTCATTACTACAGCAGCTAATGGATGTCCATTACCAATAGGTTTTCCCATAACGACCATATCGGGCATTACATCTTGCAATTCAAATCCCCAAAATTTGGAACCCACTCTTCCAAAACCAACTTGCACTTCATCTGCAATACAAATGCCACCAGCAGCTTGTACAATTGTATACACTTCTTTTAAATAATTTTTAGGTAAGGGAATTTGTCCTCCAACACCTAATAAAGTTTCACAAATAAACGCAGCAGGTTTTTTTTGATTATTTTTTAATGCATTAACGATTGCAGCAACCGATGCTGCATAAGCTGCACCTGCTTCTCCATTATTGTTTTGATAAGGTCCTCTGTAAATATCTGGGTTCATGGCTTTATGCACCCAAGGCATTTGTCCAATGCCATTTGGTTTATCAAATTTGTAAGGACTAATCTGTATGGTTGTAGTAGATGTTCCGTGATATGCATGATCTAAAACTATCACGTCTTCTTGACCGGTGACCATTTTGCTTATTCTTATAGCCAAATCATTTGCCTCTGAACCACTATTGGTAAAATAACAAACTTTTAAATGTTTTGGTAAGGTTGCTAAAAGTGCTTCTGCATAATCAATAATATGATCGTTTAAATACCTTGTATTGGTGTTGAGTGTTGCAATTTGTTTTTGCATAGCTCTTGCTACTACTGGATGACAATGACCTACATGACTCACATTATTTACGCAATCTATATAAGTGTTTCCCTTGTCATCATATAAATATTGTAAAGCGCCTTTATCTATTTTTAAATGTTTTTGGTAGCTAATGCTTAAATTTCTTCCAATATGTTGATGTCTTTTTTCTTCTATTTTTTGATAAGAGTCATTTTGAAGAATTATCCCTGCATAGTTACAAGCTTTCCTAAAGACATCTTCTGCTTTTATCGGATTAATCTCTATTAATTGTTCAATTAACTCCCAGGCTGGTTTTTCAGTAATAAAGTGATGCGCATTATCTGTTGATAAAGATGCATTGTATGCAGATTGAGTAAGACTAATACATAATCTTGCTGCAATTAAGTAATATAAAATACTTAATTCTTTTTCTTCTATAGGAAATTTAGAATGATAACCCTTTACTACAGATACTGCAACGGATAAGGGGTCTTTGCTGCCCAACATTGCATAGGTACACGCTACTGCAAGATTGTTAATAGTAGCCGAATATACCATGTCTCCAAAATCAATCAGCCCTACAATTTCATTATCTTTTACTAAAACATTATAATCATTAGCATCATTGTGTATATAACTGTGTCTATGAGAACTTAATGTTGGTAGCACTGCAGTTTCAAACTGTAATAAGAAATAATCCACTATTCTTCTTCCTTCCTGAGATGAAATATGTTTTAATCTGTAATGAGCATCTCTTGCAGTACTAATATCCCAAGTATAATGCCTATGCATACTTGGATGTTTGAAGTCATATAAAAAAGCGTCCATGGTTGCTAAAAACTTTCCTAAGTTTTCATGTAGGCTTGAATGATCATGTGGGGCATCTACCCAAAATTGGCCCTCTAGATAATTTAATATTCTGCAATAATAAATTTTACCTTCTTCTTCAATAATGGTTAGTGCTTCCCCTTTTTTATTGTTGATATAATATTGAAGCTGATCCGCAATGGGACTATTTCTAAGATGAGCAATTATTTTTATTTGTGCATCTATAAAATCTTTATCATGTTGCTCTCCAGCAATTTTTAAAATATATTTTTTGCCTAGGTT